>DASTJE010000243.1:0-4461 GCA_035716845.1 Burkholderiaceae bacterium | reverse complement strand
GCGAGCGCGCTGCGGGTGGCGGCCGTGATGCCCACCACCTTCATCTTGCCGGCGCGAACCTGCTGCATCGCCAACCCCGGTGGCAGCAATGCGGCATGCAACTGCCCGGCCAGCAGGGCGGTGATGACCTGCGGGTTGCCGGGGTAGGGCACATGCGTCGCCTCGATGCTGGCGCGGCTCTTGAGCAGTTCCATGCCGAGGTGGCCTGGCGTGCCGTTGCCCGGCGAGCCGTAGTTGGCGCGTGCGCCCAATTGGCGCAGCCAGGCCAGCCACTCCTGCGGCGTGCTGCCGGCCGCATCCTGGCTCACCATCAGCGCCATCGGCGTGGTGCCGATCAGCGCCACTGGCGCAAGGTCCGTGGCGGGGTCGTAGGGCACGCGGGGGTTGAGCATCCGGGCGATCGTGAGCTGGCTGTTGTTCATGACGCCGAAGGTGTGCAGGTCGGTCGCCTTGGCGACCTGGTCGCCGGCGATCGTGCCCGAGGCGCCTGCCTTGTTCTCCACCACCACCGGCTGGCCGAGCGCGTGGGCCAGTGCGTCGGCGACCGCCCGCGCCGACAGGTCCTGCACCGAGCCCGGCGGAAAGCCGACGAGCAGCCGCACCGGCCTGGTCGGCCACGCCAGCGCCTCGGCGGCCTTCGGCGCCGCGCTTCGGCCCGCCGGGGCCGAGGCGGATTGCGCCCAGGCCGACGACAGCAGGGCAATGGCCAACGCGCCGCCACACGCGACATGCCACCGCAATGAAAATTGCTTCATGCAAGGACCCCGGAAGTGCCGAGTGCGGCGATGATATCGGCGCACCAGTCCCGAGACTCGACCATGGATCTGAACTTCACCCCTGAAGAGACCGCGTTCCGAGATGAGATCCGCGACTGGGTGCGCAGCCACCTGCCGGCCGACATCAGCCACAAGGTCCACAACGCCCTGCACCTCGCGCGCGAGGATCACCAGCGCTGGGCGCGCATCCTCGGCAGCCGCGGCTGGCTCGGCTGGGGCTGGCCCAAGGCGCACGGCGGCCCGGGCTGGAACGCGGTGCAGCGCCATCTGTTCGAGGAGGAGTGCGCGCTGGCCGGGGCGCCGCGCGTGATGCCCTTCGGGCCGGTGATGGTGGCCCCGGTGATCATGGCCTTCGGCACGCCCGAGCAGCAGCGGCGCTTCCTGCCCGGCATCGCCAGCGGCGAGGTCTGGTGGAGCCAGGGCTACAGCGAACCGGGCGCCGGCTCCGACCTGGCATCGCTCAAGTGCCGCGCCGAGCGCCGCGGCGACTACTACCTCGTCAACGGCCAGAAGACCTGGACCACGATGGGCCAGTACGGCGACTGGATCTTCTGCCTCGTGCGCACCAGCACGGAGGGCAAGCCGCAGACAGGCATCAGCTTCCTGCTGATCGACATGAAGAGCCCGGGCGTCAGCGTGCGTCCGATCATCATGCTCGACGGCGGCCACGAGGTGAACGAGGTCTGGTTCGACGACGTCGAGGTACCCGCCGACCAGCTCATCGGCGAGGAGAACAAGGGCTGGACCTACGCCAAGTACCTGCTGTCGCACGAGCGCACCAACATCGCCGACGTCAACCGCGCCAAGCGCGAGCTCGAGCGGCTCAAGCGCATCGCCAGGGCCGAGGGCCTGTGGGAAGACGCTCGGTTCCGCGACCAGATCGCGCTGCTCGAAGTGGACGTCGTCGCGCTCGAGATGATGGTGCTGCGCGTGCTTTCTGCCGAGCGTGGGGCCGAGAAGAGCGGCAAGCAGTCGCTCGACGTCGCGGGGCTGCTCAAGATCCGCGGCAGCGAGATCCAGCAGCGCTACAGCGAGCTGATGATGCAGGCCGCCGGGCCGTTCGCCCTGCCCTTCATCCGCGAGGCCATGGAAGCCGGCTGGCAGGGCGACCATGTCGGCGCCGCGCATTGCGCGCCGCTGGCCGCCACCTACTTCAATTACCGCAAGACCACGATCTACGGCGGCAGCAACGAGGTGCAACGCAACATCGTCGCGCAGACGGTGCTGGGCTCCTAGCCCGGCATCGCTCCCCAGGGCCCGCTCCGGGAGGGGGTGCCAGACGGAAGATCAAGCAGGAGAACGCCATGGATTTCGAGTTTTCCGAGGAGCAGAACGCGCTGCGTGACGCGGTGGCGCGCTGGGTGGAGCGCGACTTCGCCTTCGAGCGCCGCCACGCGATGGCCAAGGCGGGCGGTGCCTCGCGCGAGGTGTATCGCGAGCTGGCCGCGCTCGGCCTCGCCGGCCTCGCGGTCGCGCCCGAGCACGGCGGCCTGGGCTTCGGCGCGGTCGAGGCGATGGTGGTGATGGAGGAACTCGGCCGTGGCCTGGTGCACGCCCCGTACGCCGCCGCGGCGCTCGCCAGCCCGGCGCTGATCGCCCAGGGCAGTGCCGAGGTCCAGGCCGCCTGGCTGCCGCGCATCGCCGAGGGCACTGCCCTCGTGGTACCGGCGCTGCAGGAACAAGGCGCGCGCTACCGCCTCGACGCGGTGTCGACGACCGCGGTGCAGCAGGCCGGCGGCTGGGCGCTCAGCGGGCGCAAGCACCTCGCACCGGCCGGCGACGAGGCCGACGCCTTCCTGGTGAACGCGCGCATGGGCCCGCATGCCGTGTCGCCGACCGGGCTCTTCCTGGTCGAGCGCGCGCGCAGCCAGGTGCGCGGCTACCCCACCGCCGACGGTGCGCGCGCCGCCGACGTGACGCTTGCCGCCTCGCCCGCCACCCTGGTGCTGGCCGACGCGTTGCCGGCGCTCGAGCTGGCGCAGGACGTGCTGATCGCCGCCGCCTGCGCCGAGGGCGTGGGTGCGATGGACCGCCTGCTGGCGATCACCGTCGAGTACATGAACACGCGCCGCCAGTTCGGGCAGACCTTGGCGAGCTTTCAGGCGCTGCGCCACCGCGTCGCCGACGTGAAGATGCAACTCGAGCTGGCGCGCTCGATGAGCTATTTCGCCAGCCTCAGGCTCGGCGAGAGTGCGCCGCAGCGCCGGCGCGCGCTGGCGCAGGCCAAGCTGCAGCTCGGCCAGAGCATGCGCTTCGTGGGCCAGCAGTGCATCCAGCTGCACGGCGGCATCGGCGTCACCGACGAATGCAGCGCCAGCCACTACTTCAAGCGCCTGACGATGCTCGAGTTCGTGGGCGGCGACACGCTGCACCACCTGGGCGAGGTCAGCGCGCGCATGGCCGACACGGCCGGCGTGTTCGCGTGAGTCCAGGGTCCATGCACGAGCCGCGTGACGCCATCACCGACGTGGCCGGCCTTGCGGTCGGCCACTTCACGCACCCCGCGCGAGCCACCGGCTGCACCGTGGTGCTCTGCCCCCAGGGGGCGGTCGCGGGCGTGGACGTGCGCGGCGGCGCGCCGGGCACGCGCGAGACCGATCTGCTGCGGCCCGAGAACCTGGTCGACCATGTGCACGCCGTGCTGCTCACCGGCGGCAGTGCGTTCGGGCTCGACGCGGCCGGCGGCGTGATGCGCTGGCTCGAGGAGCACGGGCACGGCCACCCGGTGGGCGCGGTGCGCGTGCCCATCGTGCCGGCCGCCGTGATCTTCGACCTCTGGCACGGCGACACGACGCTGCGCCCCGACGCGGCGGCCGGCTACGCCGCCTGCCTGGCTGCGGGTACGCACCCGCCGGCACAGGGCAGCATCGGCGCGGGCGCCGGCGCCACGGTGGGCAAGCTCTTCGGCGTCGAGCGCGGCATGGCCGGCGGCATCGGCACGGCCTCCTTGCGCGTGGCCGGCATCACGGTGGCCGCGCTGGTGGTGGTCAACGCCACCGGCGACGTGGTCGACCCGGAGGACGGGACAGTGATTGCCGGCGCGCGCCACAGCGCCTCGGGCCGCAGCCTCGTCAACACCACGGCCGCGGTGCTGCGCGGCGAACTGCCGCAGCGCCTGCGTGCCGGCGCGGCCACCACGATCGGCGTCGTCGCCACCGATGCCGCGTTCGACAAGGCGCAGTGCAGCAAGGTGGCGGCCATGGCGCACGACGGGCTGGCGCGCACGATCCGCCCGATCCACACCCCCTACGACGGCGACACGTTGTTCACGCTGGCCACCGGCAGCGCCGGCCCGGCCGACGTCGGCCTGGTGGGCATGCTGGCGGCGGAGGCCTGCGCCCGCGCGGTGCTCGCAGCGGTGCAGCACGCCGACGACCGCAGCGGCCTGCCGGCAGCGCGCGACCTCGCGTCGCCGTTCTAGGCCCTCCCGGCGGCGGCCGGCCCCGGGGTGCGCCGCGCGCCGGTGCACACGCGTGCCGCCCGCGCCGCCTCGCCCCATCACGCCCAAGTCAGCCCCCGGGCTCGCCGGAGGATGGCGTGCCGGGTTGCCGCCCGCGCGGCCGCGATGCGATCGGGCGTGGGGGTTGGTCTGTAACGGGTGGAGGCGCAAATACCGGCCTGAACAACCCCCTGTTCGAGCGATTGCCCCCGGTTGGGCCGAGAAGAATTCACGCCTGGGGGGCAA
>DASTJE010000242.1:0-23043 GCA_035716845.1 Burkholderiaceae bacterium | reverse complement strand
GCACGAACGTGCGGCACGGATCCACGAGGTCCAGCTGCTGACGCTGCATTGCCTGGCCGACGCCTTGGACCTGCAACTGCTGGGTGAACAGGACGCTCCATGACCCCTCATCGCATTCGTCTCTCCGCGGCCGCCGCTGCGCTCTCGATGGCCCTGCTGACGCTGGGCGGCTGCGCCGCCGTCGTGCTCGGCGGCGCCGTCGGCACCGCGCTGGTGGCCGCCGACCGCCGCACCGCCGGCACGCAGCTCGAGGACCAGAACATCGAGCTCAAGTCGCTCACGCGCATCCGCGAGACGGTGGGCGAGCGCGGCCACGTCAACGTGACCAGCTACAACCGCCAGGTGCTGATCACCGGCGAGGTGGCCAGCGACGCCGACCGCAGCGCGCTCGAGCAGTCCATCGCACGCATCGAGGGCGTGCGCACCACGGTCAACGAACTGGCGGTGATGGGCGTGAGCTCGATGACCGCCCGTTCCAACGACACCATCCTCACCAGCAAGGTCAAGGCTTCTCTGCTCGACGCCAAGGACATGCCGGCCACCGCCGTCAAGGTGGTGACCGAGCGCGGCACCGTCTATCTGATGGGGCGCGTCAGCGAGCGCGAGGCCACCCGCGCGACCGAGATCGCGCGCGGCGTGGCCGGCGTGCAGAAGGTGGTGCGCGTGTTCGAGATCCTCACCGAGGCCGAGCTGGCCACGCTGGGCAGCGAGCCCAGGAAGAACTGAGGACCCGCGCCGCCGGCGCGATGGCGCGAACGGGCCCTGGCCTCGCGGCACCGCCGTGAGGCGGCGCGTCGCGATCGCTATGATGCGCGGCCCTTCGACTGCCGCCCGATGACCGACACGCTCAACCCGCGCCAGCTCGAGGCGGTGCACCACCTCGCCAGCCCCTGCCTGGTGCTCGCGGGCGCGGGCTCCGGCAAGACGCGCGTGATCACGCACAAGATCGCGCGGCTGCTGCAGGCCGGGCTGGAACCCAGGCAGATCGCGGCCATCACCTTCACCAACAAGGCGGCCGCGGAGATGCGCGAGCGCGCGAAGGCGCTGGTCGGCGCGCGTGCGGCGAAGGACCTCGTCGTCAGCACCTTCCACTCGCTGGGCGTGCGCATGCTGCGCGCCGACGGCGAGCGCATCGGCCTGAAGCCGAATTTCTCGATCCTGGACAGCGATGACGTGCTGGGCGTGCTGCGCGACGCCGGCGGCACCACCGACGCCGTGCTGGCGCGACGCTGGCAGTGGGCCATCAGCCTGTGGAAGAACCAGGGCCTGGACGCGGCCGGCGCCGAGGCCGCCGCCGCGGACGACGACGAACGCGTGGCCGCGCGCGTGATGCGCCGGTACGAGGAGCGCCTGGCGGCCTACCAGGCGGTGGACTTCGACGACCTGATCGGCCTGCCGCTCAAGATGCTCACGCGCGACGCCGAGGCGCTCAGGAAGTGGCGCGACGCGTTCGGCCACGTGCTGGTCGACGAGGTCCAGGACACCAACGCCGTGCAGTACGAGCTGCTCAAGACGCTGGTGGGCGAGCGCGGCATGTTCACCGCCGTGGGCGACGACGACCAGAGCATCTACGGCTGGCGCGGCGCGACCATCGAGAACCTCAAGCGCCTGCCGCAGGACTACCCGAAGCTCAAGGTCGTCGCGCTGGAGCAGAACTACCGTTCCACCGGGTCCATCCTCGCCGCCGCCAACGCGGTGATCGCGGCCAACCCCAAGCTGTTCGACAAGAAGCTGTGGAGCGAGTACGGCGAGGGTGAACCGGTGCGCGTGCTCGAGTGCGACGGCGAGGAGCACGAGGCCGAGCGCGCGGTGGCGTTCATCCAGGGCAAGCGCGGCGAGGGCGGACAGGTGAAGCTGCGCGACTTCGCCGTGCTGTACCGCGCCAACCACCAGGCCCGCGTGTTCGAGCAGAAGCTGCGTGCGGCGCAGATCCCGTACAAGGTGTCGGGCGGCCAGAGCTTCTTCGACCGCGCCGAGATCAAGGACCTGTGCGCCTGGCTGCGCCTGGTCGTCAACAACGACGACGACCCGGCCTTCCTGCGCGCGGTGACGACGCCCAAGCGCGGCATCGGCCACCAGACGCTGGCCTCGCTCGGCGAGTTCGCCTCCAGGTGGAAGGTCAGCCTGTTCGAGGCCCTGTTCGCCGAGTCGCTCGGCACGGTGCTGTCGGCCAAGGCGCGCAGCAGCCTGCACGAGTTCGGCCGCTTCGTGAACGATCTCGAACATCGTGCGCGCCACAGCGTGGGTGCCGAGGCGGCGCGCGGCTTCCTGATGGGCTGGCTCAAGGACATCGGCTACGAGCAGCACCTGTACGACGGCGAGGACAGCGAGAAGCTCGCCGCCGCGCGCTGGACCAACGTGCTCGAGTTCGTCGAGTGGGTCGCGCGGCGCTGCGGCGGCCAGCCCGAGGACCGGGCGCTCGGCGCGGGCGAGATCGCCGACGAGGCCAGGAACGTGTTCGACGTCGCGCAGACGATCTCGATCATCGCCAGCCTGGCCGAACGCGGCGACGAGCAGGACGTGGTGACCCTGTCCACGCTGCACGCGGCCAAGGGGCTCGAGTGGCCGCACGTGTTCCTGGCCGGCATCAACGAGGGCCTGCTGCCGTTCAAGAGCGAGGGCGACGACATGACGCCGCAGCGCCTCGAGGAGGAGCGCCGCCTGATGTACGTGGGCATCACGCGCGCGCGAACGACGCTGGCGGTGAGCACGCTGCGGCGGCGCAAGCGCGGCCGCGAGACGGTGCCCGGCATCCCCAGCCGCTTCATCGCCGAGATGAAGCTCGACGAGCGCAAGACCAAGGAGGATCCGCGCGAACGGCTCAAGCGCCTGCGTGCCGAACTGGCCGCCAAGGCGGCGCCGGCGAGCCCTTGAGCCTCCAGGCGCGGCCCTGACCCCGCCGACCGACTACTTGCCCGGTTTCAGCATGGTGCCGGGCTTGAGCGTCTTGACGAGATACTTGCCCGGCAGTTCCTCGATGCGGAACATGCTGTTGCGCGCGAAGAGCAGGCCCATGGCCGGCTCCTGCTGGAGGTAGACCACCTCGCCGCCACGCGCGTCGATCTCGAGTTCCGCCGTGTTCTCCGCCTTCGAGAACAGGCGGTTCTTGCCTGGCGGCATGCTGAAGTGGATGTACTGACCGCCCCTCGTGTAGCCCATCTCGGAAGCCGGCTCCTGGTCGCCGACGAACACGTTGAAGCGCACGATCATGCCCAACTCGTTCGGACGCACGACGTACACCAGCACCTTGTCCGGCTCCGCCGAGCGCGGCAATTCGAAACCGGCCACTGCGGCGCGCATCGCCTCGGGCGACGGCAAGGTGGCGCAACCGGCCACCGTCAATGCCAGGGCGAGGACGAGCCCCTTCAAGACTGAGCGTTTGATCATGGCGAGCAACCCTTCGACAGTTGCGCATTCCGGGCATCTGCCCCGCCAGACTACTTGCGCCACGCCGACTTCGCAGCGCCCGGGGCCAGCAGTCAACGCGCCGCATTGACGCCGCTCACCGCGGCACGCCGCGAGCACGAGCCGCTCGCCCGCTACGGACTCATCCGCGAGGTCGAGAACCCCGAGGGCCTTCCGGCCGTGCCGTGCTGCCGGCTGACCGCGCGCGGGCGTGCCTTCGCCGATCGAGCGTGCAAGGCGTGGCGACAGCGTCCTTGGCACGAGCACTTGTGGGTGCGTGCGCTCGGCTGAGGTCCCGCCGCTCCGGGCGACGTCCTGTAACCAATTGCTAGTGCGCGGCAGCGCATGCACTTGTGCGCAGAACGAGCTGGTTGGGCCGGCAGGGTGCGTTCCACAATCGCGCGGACCTCACTTCCGGAAGCTGCGCATGGACACGCGTTCACCTTGCACTGCGACGCTCGTCGGCCGGCGCCGCATGGCCGCCATCCTGCTGGCGTCCCTGTGCGCCGTGAGCAGCCGGGCAGAGGAAGCCTGGCTGATCGGGCAATCGGCCCCGCTGTCGGGCAGCAATGCGGCCATGGGCAGGGACATCCGCGACGGTGCGCTCGCCTATTTCAAGTACGTGAACGCCCGCGGGGGCGTGTCCGGGCGACCCGTCGAACTGGTCACGCTCGACGACGCGAACGACCGCAAGGCCGCCGGCGCCAATGCGGCCAAGCTCATCGGCGAGCGGCGCGTGGCCGCGCTGTTCGGCTTCGCCTCGGCCACGCTCAGCCTGGACGCGATGCCCCAGGCCGACAAGGCACGCACGCTCTTCTTCGCGCCGTTCTCGGGCGCCGACCCGGTGCGCAACGCACCGCCGGTCGTCTACACGCTGCGCGCCTCCTACGGCGAGGAGATGGAGCGCATCCTCGGCTTCTGGACCGGCCTGGGCATGAAGAAGGTCGTGGTCGTGCACTACGACGACGAGGTCGGCAAGCAGAACTTCGCCGTCGTGTCGCAGTACCTGGCCAGGCACGGCGGCACTGCGCCGACGACGATGGCCCTCAAGCGCAACCAGACGGTCGACGAGGCTCAGGTCGAGCAACTGAGGGCGCAGCGGCCCGACGTGATCATCAATACCGTGCTCTCGAGTGCGGCGGCCGAGATCAGCAAGCGCCTGGCCCGGCGCGGCACGTTCATTCCGATGTCCAGCCTGTCCTTCGTGGGCGCGCAGCAGTACATCGACGCGGCCGGCGAGGCCGCCGCCGGCGTGTCGATCGCGCAGGTCGTGCCCAACCCGAGCTCGCCGCTGCCGGTGGTGCGCGAATGCGCGACCGCCCTGGCCGAGGCCGGCGTCACCGCGGCGCGCCCGATGAACAGCACGCAGCTCGAAGCCTGCATCGCCGCCAAGGTGCTGACCGAGGCGATGCGGCGCGCGAAGAAACCCGATGCGCCCTCGCTGCTGGCGGCGATGGCCGCGCTCGGCCGCTACGACGCCGGCGGCTTCGTGGTTCACTACACCGCCAGCGATCGCCATGGCAGCAGCTTCGTCGACCTGGCGATGGTCTCGCGCGACGGCAAGCTGCGCAGCTGAGTTGCCGGCGGCCGCGCCGGCGCGTCCTACATGCCCTTGAACAGGCCGAGGTAGCTGCGGCTGACCTCGAGCTTCTCGGGATGCCCCTTGACGGCCACGATCTGGCGCCCGCGGAAGTCACGCGTCACGCTCGCGATCGCCTTGACGTTGACCAGCGTCGAACGGTGGATTTGCCAGAACTGCGCCGGGTCCAGCTCGTCGATCAGTTCCTTGATGGGCTTGCGGATCAGCGCTTCGAGACTCGCCGTCTGCACCCGCGTGTACTTCTCGTCGCTGATGAAGAAGAGCACCTCGTCGACCGGGATCATCTGGATCGATGAACCCACGCCGGCCTGGATCCACTGCAGGTACTTCGTGGCGGCGCCCGGGTTGAGCTGCGCGCTGAGCCGGTGCAACAGCTGCTGCAGCGGCGCCCCCGCATGGCCTTCGCCGTCGCCGCTGGCGCGCTGCGCCAGGCGCTGCTTCAGGCGCTCGACGGTCACGGCCAGGCGTTCGCGTTCCGCCGGCTTGAGCACGTAGTCGGCCACGCCCTGCTCGAAGGCCTCGACCGCGTACTGGTCGTAGGCGGTGATGAACACGATCTCGGGCAGCAGGTCGTCGGCGCCGATCTCCATCTGCGCGATCTGCTTGGCCGCCTCGACGCCCGTGAGACCGGGCATGCGGATGTCGAGGAACACGATGTCCGGGCGGTGCTCGGCCACCATCGCCACCGCTTCGGTGCCGTTGCGCGCCTCGGCCACCAGCTGCAGTTCCGGCCACACCTCGGCCAGGCGTGCGCGCAGCTGTTCGCGCATCAGGCGCTCGTCGTCGGCCAGTACGGCGCGAGGAGGGTTCGTCGTCATGCGGCGATTGTGACGCCGGCCGCCCGGCGGCGCGAGCGCCGCCAGAGCCACCAGCCCAGCAGGGCCAGCGGCAGCAGCGGCACGGCGAACACCGCGGCGACGATCAGGGCGGCGATGGCCACGCCGAGCAGGGGCGCCAGCAGTGCGGCCGCCGCCACCAGCGGCACGACCACCAGCACGACGGCCGATGCGAGCAGGATGGCCAGGCTCGCAAGCAGCCAATGGCCCGCGTGCGCCGGGCCCAGCACGATCGGCTCGCCGTCGATCACCACGCTGCCGACGTGCTGCGGCAGCACCCAGACGATGAGCGCGCCCAGCACCAGCGCGAGCGCGACGAGCACGGTCCCGGCCGACAGGACGAACCACGAAACCCAACGCTTCATCATGCGTCTCCTGCTGCTAGGCGGTGGCCGTCTTCGCGGCGGCGGCGTCGACCGTGCGGTAGGGCACCGCCACCGTGACGCGCGTGCCGCCGGGCTGGTTCTCCGCCACGGTCAGCGACGCGGCGCTGCCGTACAGCAGCTGCAGGCGTTCGCGGATGTTGGCCAGGCCCACGCCGGTGCCGGCGGTCGCGGCCTTGCCGAAGCCGAGCCCCGTGTCGGCCACGGTGATGGCCAGCTTGCCGTGCACGATCTCGGCCTTGATCAGCAATTCGCCGCCCTCGGCCTTGGGCTCGAGGCCATGCTTGATCGCGTTCTCGACCAGGCTCTGGATCATCATCGGCGGGAACTCGGCCGACAGCAACCCATCGGGTACCTCGATGCGCGTGGCCAGACGCTCTTCCATGCGCACCTTGAGGATCTCGAGGTAGGGCCGGATCACGGCCATCTCGCGCGCCAGGTCGCGCGGCGCGCCGTTGCTGTTGGCCTCGCGCATCGTGGGCATCGACGCGCGCAGCAGCGCGATCAGGTTCTTCTGCATGGTCGAGGCGCGCGGCGGGTCGGTCTCGATCAGGTGGTCGATCGAGGCCAGCGTGTTGAACAGGAAGTGCGGCTCGACCTGGGCCTGCATCGCCGCCATGCGCGCTTCGACCACCTGGCGCTTGAGCTGTTCGCTCTCGGCCACCTCGGTGGCCTGCGCCGCCTGCTGCTGCGCGGAGAGCTGCTTCTTGTACGTGATCTTGATGATCATCGAGCAGAAGATCCACAGGAAGGCCAGGTTCGGCAGGAAGTCGCCGATGCTCGTGCGCGTGATCCGCGTCTGGAAGCTCTCCGCTTCGCGCACGATGTCGGCCGCCGCCGCTTCGGCCTCGCGGCGCGCTTCCTCGGCATCTCGGCGCGCTTGCTCGGCATCCGCACGGGCTTCCTCCACGGCCTGGCGGATCGTCTCGCGCGCCTCGTCGATCGCGCGCCGCACCTCGTCGGCCGCGGCGCCGGGCGGCAGGGTGATCGTGATGCCCGTGTCCTGCAGCTGGCGCGCGGCCCGATCGGCGGCCGCGGCCGCCGAGGCGGCGGCGGCTGCCGCCTCGTTGGCGCCGCTCGGATCCGAGCCCCCGCGCGGCACGATGCGCACGCCTTGCTCGCCGATCGAGATCTCGATCGGCTCGCCCTTCTTGTTGGGGGTCTCGATCCGGATCGACGGCTTGTGCTCGGCCGCGCCCTTTTGCGGCGTCTGCGGCGGTGCGGGCGGGGGCGGCGGCTTGATCACCACCTTCGTCGGCAGCGTGTGCACGTTCTCCGAGATCGTCCAGCTGAAGGGGGGGATGTCCTTCAGGATCGCCGCGATCAGCAGCAGCAACAGCGACAGCAGGAAGAAACGCTTCCAGCTGATCGACACCAGCCAGGTCGCATAGACGTGAAAGGCCCGTACGAGGGGGCTTACGCGTTCGCCCCAAGTCTTCTTCGGCGGGATCGGCGGGGTCGGCTCGGAAGGGCTGGCGGTGTTCATGGACGCAAGGTGGAATCTGGCTGCGTCCAATGTATCCAGCGTCGAGCACGCCGGCATCGCCCGGGCGACCAATTGCCATGCGCCATTGACAGGCTGCAGTCGATGCCGACGGGCGGCATCGCGCCGCCCGGTAGGACCGGCCCGTGGGGAGCCCGTTCGGGCGTCGGTCGCACCCGCCTGCGCTCAACGCCTGCGTGCCCGCGCGGCGCGACGCGGCGCGGCGTGCGGCGGGAACGTCAGGCCAGCACCATGCCGGCCGCGGCCAGTACGACCAGCGCGGTGGCGACGGCGCCCACCAGGTGCAGCAGCGAGGCATCGTCGGCCGCGTCGTCGGAGGCGGCGGCCTCGGCCTCGGAAAGCACCGAGTCGAGCCCGGCGCCACCAACGGCGCGCGGGTCGGGGCGGTTGGCATTGAGAACGATAGCCGGGGCGTGGTGACTCATGATCTGGCTCGGCGGGATGACAGCACGGGCCTCACTGTTGCGGGCGGCCGCCGCCGCGTCATTCCCCCTTTGGGGGGAAAACGCTGTCGCGCTCGGTCTCAACGGACGACGTGGCGGCGTGCGCGATCGTCCAGCGCATTGGGGAAGAACTGCGCCGTCAGGCTCTTGCTGTGCACCGGCGAGAAGCCGCTGCGCGCCGGGCTCGCGTCGCGCCAGTCGCGTACCCAGAAGATCTCGTCGGTCACCTGCATCAGCCCGATGGTCTCGCGATCGCCCAACAGGATGCCCTGCACCCGCAATCCGAAGTTGGCGCGTGCTTCGTCGATGAGGTCCAGGGTGTCTGGCGTACAACCGAACTCACCATCACTGAGGATCAGCAGGTCCGCATGCGGCCAGGCCGCCTCGTGCAACGCGCGCACGGCACACTCGATCGGCGCCTGCACGTCGGTCCCGCCATCGAACGACAGCCCGACGAGCTCCAGCAGCGCCGCAATGCCGCCACGCCCCAGGTCGCGCACGATCACCTCGCCCTGGGCACCGAAAGCGATCAACCGCAGTCCCCGCTGCTCGGCGTGCGCCACGCGCATGGCCTCCAGCACGACGGCCTTGGCAATGGCCTCGGGCGTACCGCGCATCGAGCCCGATGTGTCCAGCGCCACCAGCATCGGCCCGCGCGCGCGCGGCGCCGGCTGCGGGGCAGCGTCGCCTTGCGGCGGATGGCCCGGATCGGGGCGCCAATCGATCACCTCGGCACTGCTGTCGTAATGCAGCAGCCGCGCCTCGGCCCAGCGCGCATGCCAGAGCTTGCGCAGCACCGGATGACGCAGCTGCTGCGCCTCCGCTGGCGTCATGCGCTCGATCTGTGCACCGAGCGCCAATCCCTGCAACGCGCCCGGCGCGCCGGGCAAGTGGGTGCGCACGGCGCGCAGGCCCACCCGGGCACGCCGCCCGTCCAGCGCCGCAGGGGTCGACGCGGCAGCGGCATCGATCTCGTGGCGTCCGATGCGCCGGATCAGGGCCGCCAGATCGGGGCGCGACCGCAGGAGGCCTGCCAGGCGCTCGGCTTCGGCCCAGCCGCGCGAGTGCAGCAGGCCCTGGCGCTGGTCGCGCGTGAGTTGCGCGGCGTCGCCCAGGTCCGGCAGCAGCGCCATCAGGCGCTCCCAGTCGGCGCGGTCGCGCTGCCATTCGGCACGAAAGGCCATGGCCATGTGCTCGATGGCGTCGGCGCGCGACTGCAGCGGCAGGCGGTCGATCAGGCGGTCGAGGTGCCACAGCAAGGTGCGCAGGACCTGTTCGGCCAGCGCCGGCGCGCGCCGCGTCAATGCAGGCAGTGCGAGGTCGGCCACCGCCGCGCGCAGCGGTGCCAGGGCGGCCGCGTCGCCGAAGTCGGCGTCGGCGGCGGGCAAGGCCCCGCCGGCAAGCGCGAGCTGCCAGCGGGCCAGGTCGGCGAGGCGGCGCGCGGGAGCTCCGACGGAGTTCGTCACGGCGCCCAGCCAGCAGCCGCGAGGCAGTGCCTCCAGGCGCTCGTACGGCCGGTCGACGTTCACGCCGGCAGCGGCACGGGCGCCGGCGCAGGCGCATCGGCCGTCCCGTCGCACGGCAGACTCCCGAAACCCTGCTCGCACGCGAGCAGACGGCTCCGCAGCCCGGCGAGGCGCTGTCCTGTGCTGCGCGGCCCCGCCAGCACGCGCTCGACCAGGCTGGGCGGCCACCACCACCGGGGCGCCAGGCGCTGCGCCAGCCCGGCGAGCTGGGCCTCCAGGGCAGCGCAGGCCGCGTCGGTACGCTCGCGCAGCGTGCGCACCTGCGCAACGCGCGTCGCGATGTGCAGTGCGCCGTAACGACGCCCCGCGGAAGCCTGCAATGCCTCGGACACCAGCCGCGTCGCGGCCAGCGCATCGCCCTGAGCCCCGCCCGCGGCGCGCAACGCGGCCAGCTTGCCCGCGTCGCTGTCGGCCCCGTTCTCAGGAGGCGCCTGCCGCTCGACCTCGAGCTGCAGCTCGAACGCCTCGACCGCCCGCGTGAGCCAGGCTGCGTCGAGCGGCGCCGCCTCCAGCAGGCGGCCGACGAACCATGCCTCGACGGTCGCGGCCTGTGCGGGTTCGGGCGCCACCACGTAGGGGGCGGTCCACAGATCGAGTGCGTCGAGGCTCGCGCGCCCTTCGCTGGCCGCAGCGACGCCCATCAGCGCAACCCATTGGCGCCAGCGCCTGTCCGACGGCGCGGTCAACCCTTCGGCAGCAAGCCATCGTCGCAGTGCGACCAGCGCCTGGCGTGCCTCGTCACCCAGGGCCACGCGGCCGGCGGCGGCGCGCAGGGCCTCGCACTGCGCGGCAGTGAGCGGCGTGGCGGCGGGTGCCGCCGCCGCGCTGTCGAGCGCCAGCAGGGCCTCGAAGGAGGCATCGCTCACCGGCTCGACCGCGATGCGCACGAGGAAGCGGTCGTGGAATGCCCGCAAGGCCTCGTCGGTGGGCCCCTCGTTGCTGGCACCGATCACGCTCACCAGCGGCACACGCACGCGATCGCGTCCGTTGTCGAACACGCGTTCGTTGAGCAGCGCCAGCAGCGCGTTGAGGATGGCCGAGTTGGCCTTGAACACCTCGTCGAGGAAGGCCACGCCCGCAGTGGGCAGGTAGCCATCGACCAGGCGCTCGTAGCGGTCGTCCTCGAGTGCGGCGAGCGACAGCGGGCCGAACAGCTCCTCCGGCGTCGAGAAGCGCGTCAGCAGACGCTCGAAGTAGCGCGTGTCGGCGAAGGCGCGGTGCACGCGCCGCGCCAGTTCGCTCTTGGCGCTGCCCGGCGGCCCGATCAGCAGCACGTGCTCGCCGGCCAGCGCCGCCAGCAGGGCCAGGCGCACGGCCGCATCGCGTTCGAGCAGCCCGTGCTCGAGGCGGGCGACGAGCGCTCGCAGGTCCGCAGGGTCGGGGATCGGCGTCACGGTGCGACGATTGTCGCGCCACCCGACCGGACGCTTCAGGCGTCGGACACGCGCCCGTCGCGCTGTGCCAGGGCCCCGCCGGCGCACAGCTCGGCGACGAGTTCGTCGAGCCACGCCGCCAAGGTGCCGCCGGGGCGGCCGAGGCGCTGCCAGATGCGCACCGCCAGCGGCGTGGCCTCGAACCAGGCCTGCAAGGCGGGCCAGTCCTGAGCCCGCTCCTCGAGCAGGTGGTACTTGAGCAGCACCTTGGCGCCATAGCGCGCGTGCCGGGCCGGATCGGCCTGGAACGCCGCAAGCCGCCGACGCGCCCGTTCGAGCGCGCCGGCCACGTCGCCGAACGGCGCGCCGTGGCCCGGAATCACGAGCACCGGTCGGAGATGCTCGATCAGGTCGAGCACCGCCGCCACGTCGTCGAAGGCGTCTTCGCCGTCGAGCTCCGGAAAGACGACGCCGAAGCCGTTTTCCCACAGCGCATCGGCCGAGATCACCACGCCATGCTGCGCATCGAACAGGATCAGCGAGTGCGGATCGTGGCCCGGCGCACCGAGCGCCTCCCAGCGCCGCCCGCCCACCGCGACCGACTCGCCGGGGTGCAGCACGGCGTCGAAACCGAAGCGCTCGATGCGTTGGCCGGTGGCACGGTAGGACAGCGCCGCCTCGTCCCACGCCGCCACGGCCGCCGCCTCGCCGGGCGGGATCAGCGTGCGGACACCGAAGGCTCGCACCAAGGCAGCATTGCCGCCGCAGTGGTCGGAGTGCAGATGGGTGTTGACCAGGGTGCCCAGCGTGGCGTGCGGCGGCATCGCGGCGCGCACGAGCGCCACCGTCTGCGCAGCGTGCAGGCAATGCCCGCTGTCGACCAGCACCGCCGCCTCGCCGGGCGCGCCGTGCAGCAGGACGTTGTTCGAGGACAACCAGCCGCGCTCGAAGACGCTGACGCCTTCGAGCGCGGGTTCGCTCACTTGTAGAGCACCTGCGGCAGCCAGAGGCCGATTCCGGGGAAGATGTACAGCAGCACGATGGCGATGACCTGGATCCCCATGAAGGGCAACATGCCCGCGAAGATCTGGTTCAGCGTCACGTGCGGCGGGCTCACGCCCTTGAGGTAGAAGGCCGCCATCGCCACCGGCGGGCTCAGGAACGCCGTCTGCAGGTTCAGCGCCACCAGCAGGCCGAAGAACAGCGGGTCGACGCCGAAGTTGTCGAGCAGCGGGATGAAGATCGGCATGAAGATGACGATGATCTCCGTCCACTCGAGCGGCCAGCCGAGGACGAAGATGATGAACTGCGACAGGATCAGGAACTGGGTCTTGGTCAGGTTCATCGACATGACCCACTTCTCGACCAGCTCCTGACCGCCGAGCAGCGCGAAGGCCGCCGAGAAGATGGCCGAACCGACGAACAGCCAGCACACCATGGCGCTGGTCTTGGCCGTCAGGAACACCGACTCCTTGACCTCGGTCTGCAGGCCCGACTGCTTGTACGCCAGCACCGCCCACACGGCCACGCCGATCACGCCGATGGTGCCCAGCAGCATCGGCACGCTCGGCACGCCGAAGCCCTCGTCGTGCAGGATGAACCAGGTGATGGCCGCCAGCGCGGGTGCCCACAGCAGCAGCCACAGGCCGAAGATGCGGCCCTTGCCGTCGCGGCGCTTGCCGATCACGGCATACACCGCCGCCAGCAGGTAGCCGCCGAAGGCCCCCACCGCCGCGGCTTCTGTCGGTGTGGCCAGGCCCATCACGATCGAGCCCAGCACCGCCAGGATCAGCACCACGAGCGGGAAGAAGCTCGACAGCAGCATCTTGAAGATCTCGAGCCTCTGGAAACTGAGCAGCAGGTAGAAGCCCACCAGCGCCAGTACGCCGACTCCGAGCCCGATCCAGTAGCCCGGCGTGGCCGGCGTGCGTTCGATCTTGCGCGCCGTCGCGGCCTGCCCGGCGCCGGGCTCGGCCACGGACGCAGGGGCCGCGCCCGGCGGCTCCTGGACGTTCGCGTCGGCCTTCGGGGGCTCCTTGGCGGCGCCGTCGGACGCGCCGGGCGGTTCCTTGACAGCGTCGCCGCTGGTGCCGGGCGGCTCCTTGGCGCCGTCGTCCGTGGCCGGAGGCTCCTTCAGGCCCCCTTCCGATTCACCCGGCTCCTTGAGGCCGCCGGTGCCGGGCGGTTCGGCCACGGAACCGGCCGGCTCGGCCACGGCGCTGCCCGCAGGGGCTGCCGGGGCGACGACCTCTCCCGGCCGGGTGTTCAGGTGCCAGGCGACGGCCGCGGTGGCGGCAACGACGAGCGCCGGCAGCAACGCCACGAAGAGCTGCTTGCGCAGGTAGCCGCCCTCGACCCCGGGCAGGCGTGCGCCCAGTCCCTTGAACAGTGCAGGCAGTGCGAGGTTGGAGATCGAGGCCGAGACCGTGGCCAGCGGGGGCGGCAACGGCACGAAGCGCTGCTCGGCCGTCAGCGGCGGCATCAGGTTCGGCTTGATCTTGGCCAGCAGGACCACGTAGACGATGTACAGGCCGGCGAGCATCAGGCCCGGGAAGAACGCACCGGCGTACAGCTGCACCACGGATACGCCGGCGGTGGCGCCATAGACGATCAGCATCACCGACGGGGGGATCAGGATGCCCAGGCAACCCCCGGCGGTGATCGCCCCGGCCGAGACCTTGATGTCATAGCCGCCCTTGAGCATCTGCGGCAGCGCCAGCAGGCCCATCAGCGTGACGACCGCGCCGACGATGCCGGTGGCGGTGGCGAACACGGCACAGGTGAAGATCGTGGCCACGGCCAGCGAGCCGGGCACGCGCGCCATCGCCAGGTGCAGGCTCCTGAAGAGCTTGTCGATCAGGTTGGCGCGCTCGACCAGGTAGCCCATGAACACGAACAGCGGGATCGAGATGAGCACGTCGTTGCCCATCACCTTGAACGCCGACTGCACCATCAGCGTCAGCGTCTTGCCGGTGTCGCGGTTGTAGGCGAGCCAGGTGAAGATCATGCCCATGCCCATCAGCGTGAAGGCGGTGGGGAAGCCGAGCATGATGGCCACCACGACGAGGGCCAGCATCATCAGGCCGAGGTGGCCGTTGGTGATGGTCGGCGCGGTCAGCAGCATCACCGCCGTGCCGGCGACGATGAGGGCCATCAGCGTGAAGCCGAACCAGAGTTCCTTGCGGATCTTCATCGCGCACCTCCCTGCGGCGCCGCGGCGATGTCATTGACATCCTCGGCGTGCACCATTTCCTTGAGCTTCTCGACGTCGACTTCCTCGACGTCGTGCTCGCGCGAGGGCCACTCGCCGTCACGGATGCACTGCACGCAGCGCACGATCTCCACCGTGCCCTGCAGCAGCAGCATCAAGCCGGCCAGCGGGATCATGAACTTGAAGGGGTACAGCGGCAGCGGCGTCGCCGAGAAGGTGCTCTCGCGGATCGCCAGCGACTCGTTGGCGTAGTTCCAGCCGGCGTAGGTCAGCGCGACGATGCCGGGCAGGAAGAACAGGACGTAGAGGATGAGGTCGAGCGTGGCCTGCGTGCGGGGCTGGAAGAAGCCGTACAGGACGTCGCCGCGCACGTGGCTGTTCTTGGCCAGCGTGTAGGCGCCGGCCAGCATGAACAACGTGCCGTACATCATGATCTGGGCGTCCAGCGCCCAGTCGTGCGGATGGTTCAGCACGTAGCGCGAGAACACCTCCCACGAGATCAGGCAGGTGAGCAGCACGACCAGCCAGGCAAAGGCCTGGCCGAGCCAGGTGGACGCGCGGTCCACGGTGAGCAAGAGATTCTTCATGATGTCCTCCTGGCCCCGAGAACGGGAAGCCAAGAAAAAAGGGCCACCGGCAACGCCCAGTGGCCCTCGGGCGTGACGCTCGCTCAGGCCTTCTTGGCCGGGGCGCGGAAGTAGCGGTTGTAGGCCATGTTGAAGTCGACCATGTAGTCGTTCTGCCAGCTCTTGGCGCGCTGCGCGAAGGCCTTCTGCGAGTCGAGCACCTCCTTGAAGAGCGGGTTCTCCGCGCTCTTCTTGGCGATCACCTCGTCCCACACCTCGAGCTGGCGCCGCAGCACGGCGTCGGGCGTCTTGTAGAACTTCACGCCCGCCTTCTTCAGCTCTTCGTAGTCCTTCGAGTTGCGATCGATCGCCTTCCAGCTCATGTCGGCGCTGGCGGCCTGCACGGCATAGTCGATCACCGCCTTCAGCTCGGCCGGCAGCGCGTCGTACTTGCCCTTGTTGAACAAGATCTCGAACTGCTCGCCGCTCTGGTGGAAGCTCTGCAGCATGCAGTTCTTGACGACGTCCGGGAAGCCGAGAATGCGGTCAGACGTGGCATTGTTGAACTCGGCGCCATCGATCAGGCCGCGGTCGAGCGCCGGCACGATCTCGCCGCCGGGCAGCGGGTTCACCGCGGCGCCCATCGCGGTGTACATGTCCACCGCCAGGCCGACGGTACGGAACTTCAGGCCCTTGACCTCCTCGGGCCTGGCGATCGGCTTCTTGAACCAGCCGAAGGGCTGCGTGGGCATCGGGCCGTACAGGTACGACACCACGTCCATGTTGATGGCCTTGTAGATCTTGTCCAGCATCGCCTTGCCGCCGCCGTAGTAGTGCCAGGCGAGCACCATGTTCGGGTCCATGCCGTAGGCCGGGCCCGAACCCCACAGCGCCAGCGCGGTGTTCTTGCCGTAGTGGTAGGCCACCACGCCATGACCGCCGTCGAGCGTGCCCTTGTTGACCGCGTCGAGCAGCTGGAACGCCGGCACGACCGATCCCGAGGGCAGCACCTCGATCTTGAGGCGGTTGCCCGCCATGTCGTTGACCTTCTTGGCGAAGTCGTTGGCGAACTCGTGGAAGATGTCCTTGGCCGGCCAGGTGCTCTGGAAGCGGAAGCTCGCCGTCTGGGCGCGGCTGATCGCGGGCGCGGCCAGCGCAGTGGTGGCCACCGCGGTGGTCGAAGCCGCCTTGAGGAACTTGCGGCGGCGGGGAGTTTGGGCGTCGAGGCTCATGCGGTCTCCTGAGAGGGGGTCGAGTCGTGGTGCGCCACCCTTGTGCGCAGCTGAAGACTATCGCCGGCCCGGCATCCCCCGCGTACTAGGGGTTGCGCTTGCGTGCTGACACGTAGATTGGGCGCGCACTGCGCCGCCAAAGTGCCTCAGAGCTCGTCCAGGCCGCCGTAACGCGACGCGAACTCGTCGGCCATGTCCTGGCCGCGAGCATTGGCGATGGCCGCCTGCGCGACCTTGAGGACCGCGACCAGATCGCCCACCGTGCGCGCGGTCCGCACCCGCTCCACCAGGCCGTCGGCCACCGGCCCCAGGGCGCGCCGCAGCGAACGTTCGACCTGGGCGCGCTCCTTGTCGCCGATCTCGCCGCGGGAGCGGACGTCGAAACGACTGTCGAAACGGCTGTCGACCCGGCTGGACGGCCCCGAGCTGCGGAATCGCGAGTCCCCGGGCTGCCGCGAATCGACGGGCTGTTGCGAATCCGCAGGCTGTTGCGAGTCGCCAGGCTGCCTCGAATCGGCTGGCGGCCGCGTGTCCGGCGCGCGCGCACCGGGCGCCGCCGCACCACTCGACGTGCGGGTGCGGCGCGGCGGCGGCGCCGGCTCGATCAGGCCGGCATGCAGCAGGCTGCGCAAGGCCTCGGGGGTGGCGCCCTTCAGCATCGCCAGCAATTCCTCGCTGCTGCGCCGCCCGTCGACGAGCAGCAGCAGCATGCGCAAGGTCTGAGGCAAGCGGCGTCCGGTGGCCTCGAGTTCCGCCTGGCCGCGCGCGGTCTTCCGGTAGTACTGGGCCATCTGCACGGCTCCGTCGCGCTGCCGGTGTTACAGCACGCGGGCCATGGCCTCGGCCACGGCCTCGACGTTGCGCGTGCTGAGCCCGGCCACGCACATGCGGCCCGAGCGCACCAGGTACACCGCATGCTCGTCACGCAGGCGGTCCACTTGCGCGGCGGACAGGCCGGTGTAGCTGAACATGCCGCGCTGGGTCAGGAAATAGCCGAAGTCGCGCCCTGGCAGGCGGGCGGCGAGCACCGAGTGCAGCCCCTGACGCATCGCCAGGATGCGCTCGCGCATGGCGGCCACCTCGCCCTCCCACTGTGTGCGCAGTGCGGGATCGCCCAGCACGCGCGCCACGATGCCCGCGGCGTGGATCGGCGGGCTCGAGTAGTTGCGTCGCACGGTGGCCTTGAGCTGGCCCAGCACGAGCTCGGCCTCGGCACGGTCGGCACAGACGAAGGACAGCGCGCCGGCACGTTCGCCGTACACGCTCATGCTCTTGGAGAACGAGTTGGTGACGATGAACGTCAGCCCGGCATCCGCCAGCCGGCGCACCGCGTAGGCGTCTTCGGCGATGCCGTCGCCGTAGCCCTGGTAGGCGAGGTCCAGATAGGGCAGCAGCCCGCGCTCGACCAGCAGCGGGATCAGGGCGTCCCACTGCGCGCGCGTCAGGTCCACCCCGGTCGGGTTGTGGCAGCACGCGTGCAGCAGGACGATGCTGCCGCGCGGCAGGCCGCGCAGCGCGTCCAGCATGGCGTCGAAGCGCAGCCCGCCGCTCGCCGCGTCGTAGTAGGGGTAGGTGTGCACCGTGAGGCCGGCGCCCTCGAACATCGCGCGGTGGTTGTCCCAGGTCGGGTCGCTCACCCACACCTGCGAGCGCGGCAGCCAGCGCCTGAGGAAATCGGCCCCCACCTTCAGCCCGCCCGAGGAGCCCACGGTCTGCAGCGTGGCCACGCGGCCGGCCGCCAGCGCCGGGTGGTCGGCGCCGAACAGCAGGGCCTGCACGGCGCGGCGCATCGCCGCGTCGCCCTCGATGGGCAGGTAGCTCTTGGTGGTCGCGGCGGCGAGCATCTGCGCCTCGGCCGCGCGCACGCTGTCGAGCACCGGGATGCGGCCCTCGTCGTCGAAATAGATGCCGATCGACAGGTTGACCTTGTGCGGACGCGGGTCGGCCTGGAAGGCCTCGTTCAGGCTGAGGATCGGGTCGCCCGCGTAGGGCTCGAGGTGCTGGAACATGGGATGCGGGAAATCAGGCCGCCAAGGCCGCCTCGATGTCGCGGCGCAGGTTCTCGGGGTCCTCGTTGGGGGCGAATCGCTTGATCACGTGGCCGTTGCGGCCGACCAGGAACTTGGTGAAGTTCCACTTGATGACCTCGCTGCCCAGCATGCCCGGCGCCTCGCGCTTGAGCCACTGGAACACCGGGTCGGCGCGCTCGCCGTTGACGTCCACCTTGGCCATCATCGGGAAGCTCACGCCATAGTTCATCTCGCAGAACGACGCGATCTCGTCGTTGCTGCCCGGGTCCTGGGCCCCGAACTGGTTGCACGGGTAACCCACCACGACGAGCCCGCGGTCGCGGTAGTCCTGCCACAGCTTCTCCAGGCCCTTGAACTGCGGCGTGAACCCGCAGGCGCTGGCCGTGTTGACGATCAGGAACACGTGGCCGCGCCGCGCGGCGTAGTCGGCACGCCGGCCGGAGATCGAGGTGGACGAGAAATCGAAGAGGGTCTTGTCGGGCATGGCGATGGCCTTTCAGCGGACTGCACACCGGGTGCCCGATCGTAACGTCCCGCACCCTGTCTTCTAGGGGTCGCCGTGCGTTGACACGGGGGGGTCACCCGACCAATATCGGCCCAGGCACCGCGGAGACACGATGGCGGAAAACTGGCCCCTTCCCCCGCAGAAGGTGGCACTGCTGGGCTTCGGCGACTTCGAGCGCCATGCGCTTGCGTCGTACATGCGCCTGTCCAAGCAACGCCTGCCCGAGTATCGCCAGGTCGATACCCTGGCCGAAGCGGACTTCGTGATCGCCGACGCCGATCACCTGATCGTGCTGGATGCCGTGCGCGCGGCCCGGCGTGTCGGCGATGCCGTCTTCATCGGCCACACCGCGCCCGACGGCGCGCTCGGCTGGACCATGCGGCCGATCGACCCCTTGCAGGTGTTCCGCGAGCTCGACGCCGCGGTCGCGCTGCGCCACGCCGACGTGCTTCAGCCGCTGGTCGACTCGGGCAGCGGCGGCTTCGATTCGCGCCCCGCCGCGCTCGACTCGGGCAGCGGTGGCCTGGATTCCGGCGCCGGCGCCCTGGACGGCGGCGAGCGCACGGGGCAGCGCGCCGGCGACAGCGCCCCCACGCTCGTCGCGCTCGTGGTCGACGTGAGCGAGTCGTCGCTGCGCCACCTGCGTCGGCAGCTGCACGCGCTGGGCATGCGCACGGAGTCCGCAACCACTTCCCAGCTCGCGCTGGGAGAGCTCGAGCGCCAGCGCTTCGACCTCGTGATCCTCGAGGTGGACCTCGGCCCCTCCAGCGAGCTCGACGGACTGATGCTGTGCCAGCGCCTGAAGAAGCAAGGCGGCGAGCTGCCGCCGCCCCGGGTGGTGATCGTGTCGGCGCGCCACAGCCCCACCGACCGCGTGCGCGGCACGTTCGCCGGCTGCGACGCCTACCTCGGCAAGCCGCTGGACGACGCCGAATTGGTGCGCACACTGCGCCAGCTCGGGCTCATCTCGGGTGCCGACGTCCAGCGCCGGCAGCGGCGGCGCGACACGGTGCCCACCAGCGGGCCGGTGCCGCTGTCGGGCCCGCGCTGACGCCGACGCGCGCCAGCAGGCCGTCGGCCTCAGGCGGTGTGTTCGCGCGCGGCCAGCAGGGCCGCAGCGATGATGGCCGCACCGCCGACGGCGAGCCGCGCATCGAGCGTGCCCGCGCCCAGCAGCAGGGACGACACCGAGGCGAACAGCACTTCGGTGAGCATCACCACCGCTGTCACGTTGGCCGGCAGGCGCGCCGCACCGTATTGCAGCGCCAGGTTGCTGGCGAGGAACAAGGCCCCCAGCACCAGCATGCCCAGGCCCCAGCCCCACGCCACCGGCGGCGGCCATGCCACGCCGCCCTGCGTGGCGAGCAGCCACGCGGGCAGCCCGGCGACCAGCACGCCGCCGGTGAACATCGCCAGCGCGCGGGCCGCCTCGCTGCGCCGCGCCTCGCGCCGCAACATCACGTTGTTGAGCGCGAAGGAGAAGCCGCCCAGCAGCCCGAGCCCCTCGGCCAGCGTACGCGGCACCGGCCACCCACCGCCCTCCGGCCACAGGATGAAGGCCGCGCCGGCCAATGCCAGCGCGATGCGCGCCAGCGCCGCGTGCGTCAGCGGCTCGTGAAGCAGCCAGCGCGCCAGCAGCACGGCCCACAAGGGCATGAGGTAGAAGAGCAGCACCACCCGCACGACGTCGCCGACCGTGACCGCCCAGTTGAAGGCGGCGTTCGTGGTGCCCGAGGCCAGCACCAGCACCCACAGCACCGGCGTGCCCAGCAGTTCGCGCCAGGCCTGCGGGCGCAGCACGCTGAGCGCGACCACGGACAGCGCATACACCCCGACCGTGCTCCACAGCGGGTGCAGGCCGGCCCCTTCGAGCTGGCGGAAGGGCCACCAGCTGACGCCCCAGACGAAGGCATTGAAGGTCAGCGCAAGCACTGCCCCCAAGGCAGCGCGCTGCTTCAATGCGGATCCGAGCGCGCGATGGCGAGCAGGCGTTCCACCTCGTCGCGGTGCTCGATGGTGTTGCGCCGGTGCCAGCGGCGGATGAGTTCCATCGTGCCGGCGACGACGATGCCGAAGATGGTGATGGCGCCGAAGGCCGAGAGGCCGAACTTGGTGAGACCGGTGTAGAACGCGCCCAGCCCGAGGATGCAGGCCTGCTCGTTGAAGTTCTGCACCGCGATCGAACGCCCGGCGCCCATCAGGTTGTGCCCGCGGTGCTGCAGCAGCGCGTTCATCGGCACCACCAGGTAGCCGCCGATGGCCCCCAGCAGGATCAGGAACGGCGCCGCCGCCCAGACATTGGTGATGAAATTCATCAGGATCACCAGCAAGCCCATGCCGATGCCAAGCGGGATCACGTTGGTGGCGCGGTCCAGCCGCATTGCCACCGAGGCGACGATGGCGCCCGCCGCGGTGCCCAGCGCAACCACCCCCACCAGGCTGGAGGCCTGCGTGGTGTTGTAGTGCAGCGCCGCAGCGGCCCAGGCCAGCACGATGTAACGCAGATTGCCCGACACACCCCAGAACAGGGTCGTGGTGGCCAGCGAGATCTGGCCCAGCTTGTCGCGCCACAGGCGCTCGTTGCACTGCGCGAAGTCGCGCACCAGGGCGACGGGCCGGTCCATCGGCAGCAGGTCGGCCTCGGTGCGCGGGATCTTCAGGTTGAAGAGGGCGGCCACGATGTAGACGAACACCATCATCGCGATCGCGGCCTCGGGCGGCGTGTCGATGCCGGTGTCGACGAGCGGCATGTCGACGCCCAGCAGCATCGAGGCTACCTTGGGGCCGATGAGCTGGCCGCCCAGCAGCACGCCGAGGATGATCGAGGCGATCGTCAAGCCCTCGATCCAGCCGTTGGCCTTCACCAGCTGCGACGGCGGCAGCAGTTCGGTGAGGATGCCGTACTTGGCCGGCGAGTAGGCCGCGGCGCCCAGCCCCACCACCGCGTAGGCCGCCAGCGGATGGGTGCCGAACAGCATCATCAGGCAGCCCACGACCTTGATCGTGTTCGACACGAACATCACCTTGCCCTTGGGCAGGGCGTCCGCGAAGGCGCCGACGAAGGGCGCCAGCACCACGTAGAAGAGCGCGAACATCGGCACCAGCGCCGCACGCTGCCACTCGGGCGCGCCGTCGCTGCGCAGCAATTCCACTGCGGCCACGAAGAGCGCGTTGTCGGCCAGCGAGCTGAAAAACTGCGCCGCCATGATGGTGTAGAAACCTCGCTTCATGCGCGGCGCAACGACTCGGTGTCTCCAAAAGGGTCTCTGCTGGACCCGTGGTCACAAGGCCGCCGGGTTATAGCACGCGCCCGCAGCCCGGTAGCATGACCCCATGCCGCGCCCCGTCGAAGCCCTGATCCACACGGCCGCCCTGGCCCACAACCTGCGCCGCGCGCGCACCGCGGCGCCGGACGCCAAGGTGTGGGCGGTGGTGAAGGCCAACGCCTACGGCCACGGCATCGAGCGCGCCTACGAGGGCCTGCGCGGCGCCGACGGATTCGCCCTGCTCGACCTCGACGAGGCCGAGCGGGTGCGCGCGCTGGGCTGGCGCGGCCCGATCCTGCTGCTGGAAGGCGTGTTCGAGGTGCGCGACCTGGAGGCCTGCTCGCGCCTGCACCTGTGGCACGTGGTGCACTGCGAGGCGCAGATCGACTGGCTGGCCGCCCACAAGACGCACCAGCCGCACCGCGTGTTCCTGAAGATGAACAGCGGCATGAACCGCCTCGGATTGCGTCCCGATGCGTACCGCGCGGCGTGGACCCGCCTGAACGCGCTGCCGCAGATCGACGAGATCTCTCTGATGACGCACTTCAGCGACGCCGACGGGCCGCGCGGCATCGCACACCAGGTGGCCGCCTTCGAGGCGGCGACGCGCGACCTGCCGGGCGAGCGTTCGCTGGCCAACAGCGCGGCCGCCTTGCGCCACGGCGTGGCCGCCGACTGGGTGCGCGCCGGCATCATGGGCTACGGCAGCGCCCCCGACTTCCCGGAACACGACAGCGCCCATTGGGACCTGCGACCCACGATGACGCTGCGCTCGCGCCTGATCGCCGTCCAGGCGTTGGCCGCGGGCGACAGCGTGGGCTACGGCAGCCGTTTCACCGCCGACGCCCCGATGACGATCGGCGTGGTGGCCTGCGGCTACGCCGACGGCTACCCGCGCCATTGCGGCACCGGCACGCCGGTGCTGGTGGACGGCGTGCGCACGCGTGTGGTGGGCCGCGTCAGCATGGACATGATCACGGTGGACCTGACCGCGGTGCCCGGCGCCGGCCCCGGCAGCGAGGTGACGCTGTGGGGCGAGGGCCCGCAGGGCAGCCGCCTGCCGATCGACGAGGTCGCGCAGGCCGCCGGCACCCTCGGCTACGAGCTGATGTGCGCGCTGGCGCCGCGCGTGCCCACGCGCGCCGTCGAGCACTGAAGCCTCA
>DASTJE010000241.1:0-2005 GCA_035716845.1 Burkholderiaceae bacterium | reverse complement strand
TACCCGTACACGGACCTGAACTTCCGCGCCCCCAACGTGGTGCACGCGCCGATTCCGGCCGGGCTCGGCAGCAGCGCCTTTCGCGGCGCCGTGCAGGAGGAATGGCTGCCGGCGCTGGACGCCTTCGCGCCGCAGATGATTTACGTCTCGGCCGGCTTCGACGGCCACCGCGACGACG
Source organism: Burkholderiaceae bacterium (assembly GCA_035716845.1). Classification (GTDB taxonomy): domain Bacteria; phylum Pseudomonadota; class Gammaproteobacteria; order Burkholderiales; family Burkholderiaceae_C; genus CADEEN01. The sequence continues at coordinate 1,827 of DASTJE010000241.1, read as the reverse complement.
AGCTCGCCCAGCTTTGCCTGACCGAGGACGACTACGCCTGGGTGACGCAGGTGATCTGCGACGTCGCCGCCCGCCACGCGCACGGGCGCATCGTGTCCGTGCTGGAAGGCGGTTACGATTTGCCGGCCCTAGCGCGCAGCGTGCGCGCCCACCTGGATGTGCTGCTCACCTGAACGCGCAGAGGAACATCGCCATGAGTTACGACATGGACCCCATCGTCGGCAACTGGTACCAGCATGTCGAGAAAGGTCTCGACTTCGAGGTGGTGGCCGTCGATGAGGAAACCGCCAGCGTGGAAATCCAGTACGTGGACGGCTCGCTGGACGACATCAGCCTCGACGACTGGTACGAGCTGGACCTCGAACCCGCCGAGCCGCCCGAGGACTGGACCGGCCCGCTCGACGACGTCGAGACCGACGATACCGACTACACCGAAACCGGCATGCAGGAAGAGGAGTGGGACGAGTCGCAGCGCGAACGTCCACGCCGGCGCGGGCGCTCCGAGGGCCTGGAGGACGACGTCCCGCCGGACGACGAGCTGGGCGGCGACTGGGAAGAATAGTCCGCCCAACACCGTCAGTCAGGCACGTCGAAGACGCGTGCCGCCCGCCCACTGACCGACCAGCCGGTCGCCGTGCGCAATCCGCCCGGTAACCGCAACACGGATCCCCATGCCGAGCTATGTGCTGCTCACCCTCGCCGCCGCCTGGCTGCACGCGATTTCGTTCACCATGGCCAAGCAGCTGTGGGTACACAGCCGCGACCCGTTCCAGATTTCCATCCTGAGCCAGTTGTCGTGTGGCCTGCTGGCGGCCCTGGCGCTGCCGTGGGCGGGTTTCGACGCCGTCGCCCAGATGCCCGGCACACTGGCAACGATCGGCCTCACCGTCGTGGCGGGGCAGGTGTTCTTCATCCTCGCGCTGCGGCACGGCGACGCCTCGTTCGTGGTGCCGATGCTGGGTCTGAAACTGTTCGCCGTGGCCGGTTTCTCGGCCCTGTGGCTGGCGGAAACCTATGAGCCGCTGGTGTACCTGGGCGCCGCCGGCGCGTTTGCCAGCCTGTTCCTGCTGTCGGATGGCAAGCTGCGCGGCAGCCTGCGCTCGGCATTGTTCGTCACCGCCGCGGCCATCCTGTACGGCATTACCGACGTGCTGCTGGTCGGCGCCCTGCGGGCCGGCATCAGCCCGCTCGAAATCGGCGTGTTCTCGCTCGTCGTGCCACCACTGCTCACGCTGCCGATCACGCTGCTGCTGCTGCCCGGGCGCTGGCGCGTGAGTGCGCCGTTCGGCCGTGCGCTCGCCAGCTACGCCAGCGTGCAGATCGCCGGCATGGTGTTCCTGATGATCGCCTTCGGCCTTGCCGGCAAGGCCACCATCGTCAACATCGTGCAGACCTCGCGCGGCTTGTGGGTGCTGGCCGTGGTGTACGTGATGGGCCGCATGGGCATGGCCGGCGTCGAGCGCCTCACCGGCGCCCAGTACCGCACCCGCGCCATGGGCGCCGCGCTGCTGACGGGCTCGCTGGCGCTGGCCGTTCTGGCGCATCGCTGACGCTGCAGGTCGACGCGGCCTCGCCGTGCCGACCACGCTGGGTGATCTCGAATCACCCGACGCTGAATTCGGTTGCGCCGTACCTTGCGTGGTCGCGGCTGCGACCGGCGCAGGTGTGGGTTGAACGGGCCGTCTGCGTTGGCCCGGCGTTTGCTTTAACCAACCCGGCCGCGACGCTGCGGCCACCCGGACTGATCCAGCGACGCGCGGCCGCGTCGGTATCGCGACAACGAGGTCGTACCTGCCCTTGGGGCGGGTGCGGCTTTTTTTTGTGCCC
>DASTJE010000240.1:0-7410 GCA_035716845.1 Burkholderiaceae bacterium | reverse complement strand
GGCCAGCTCGGCCGGCGTGTCGTGCATCAGCGGCGTCAGCACCACCTCCTTCTCGACGCCGAGGTGGCCCTTGCACACCTCGCTGAAGGCCTTGGCCAGGCCCTTGTAGATCTCCCAGTCGCTGCGGCTCTGCCACACCGGGTCCACCGCCGCCGACAGCGGGTGGATGAAGGGATGCATGTCGCTGGTGTTGAGGTCGTTCTTCTCGTACCAGCTCGCGGTGGGCAGCACGATGTCCGAGTACAGGCAGGTCGTGCTCATGCGGAAGTCCAGCGTCACCAGCAGGTCGAGCTTGCCTTCCGGCGCCTTGTCGTGCCACTTGACCTCGGTGGGCTTGGCGTCCTCGGCGCCCAGGTCCTTGCCTTGCACGCCGTTCTCGGTGCCCAGCAGGTGCTTGAGGAAGTACTCGTGGCCCTTGCCCGAGCTGCCCAGCAGGTTGGAGCGCCACACGAACAGGTTGCGCGGCCAGTTCTGCGGCGCGTCCGGGTCCTCGCAGCTCATCTGGAGGGTGCCGTCCTTGAGCGCCTTGACGACGTAGTCCTTGGGGTCCATGCCGGCCGCGGTGGCGTCCTTGACCACGTGCAACGGGTTGGTCCTGAGCTGCGGTGCGGAGGGCAGCCAGCCCATGCGCTCGGCGCGCACGTTGTAGTCGATCAGGCTGCCGCCGAACGCCGCCTTGTCGGCCAGCGGCGAGAGGATCTCCTCGACGCCGAGCTTCTCGTAGCGCCACTGGTCGGTGTGGGCGTAGAAGAAGCTGGTGCTGTTCTGCTGGCGCGGCGGGCGCGCCCAGTCGAGCGCGAAGGCCAGCGCCGTCCAGCCGGTCTGCGGCCGCAGCTTCTCCTGGCCCACGTAGTGCGCCCAGCCGCCACCGCTCTGGCCGACACAGCCGCACATCATCAGCAGGTTGATCACGCCGCGGTAGTTCATGTCGGCGTGGTACCAGTGGTTCATGGCCGCGCCGATGATGATCATCGACTTGCCATGCGTCTTGTCGGCGTTGTCGGCGAACTGGCGCGCGACGGTGATCACCTGGTCGCGCGGCACGCCGGTGATCTGCTCCTGCCACGCCGGGGTGTAGGGCGCATCGTCGTCGTAGCTGCGGGCGCCCGAGCCCAGGCCGCGGTCGATGCCGTACTGCGCGGCCTGCAGGTCGAACACGGTGGCCACCAGCGCGCTGCGCTCGTCGCCGGCCTTGCCCAGGCGCAGCTGCACCGCCGGCACGCGGGCGACGTTCAGCTCACCCTGCTGCTTGTTGCTCGGGAAGTGCGGCACGTCGGCGCCGGCGAAGTACGGGAAGGCCACGTCCACCACCTCGTGCGCCTGCTCGCCGTCCTCCAGCACCGACAGCTTGAGCTTGACCTCGGTGTCGTGGCGCGCCTCCTTGGCCTCGAGGTTCCACCGGCCGGCGTCGCCGCGCCCTTCGGGGCCCCAGCGGAAGCCGATCGAGCCGTTGGGCAGCACCGCGCGCCCGCCGGTGTCGAAGGCCACCGTCTTCCACTCGGGGTTGTTGGACTGGCCGAGCTTGCCGTTGAAGTCGCTGGCGCGCAGGTAGCGCCCCGGGGCCAGCACCTTGCGGCCCTTGTTCGGCCCGTCTTCCAGCGTGCGCTCCTCGAGCATCACCAGGAGCGGCAGGTCGGTGTAGCGGCGCGCGTAGTCGTCGAAGTAGGCGCTGCGCTTCTTGAAGTAGAACTCGCTCAGCACGACGTGGCCCATGGCCATGGCCAGCGCGGCGTCGGTGCCCTGCTTGGGGTGCAGCCACAGGTCCGAGAGCTTGGCCACCTCGGAGTAGTCGGGCGTCACCGCCACCGTCTTGGCGCCCTTGTAGCGCACCTCGGTGAAGAAGTGGGCGTCCGGCGTGCGCGTCTGCGGCACGTTGGAGCCCCAGGCGATGATGTAGTTGCTGTTGTACCAGTCGGCGCTCTCGGGCACGTCGGTCTGCTCGCCCCAGATCTGCGGCGAGGCCGGCGGCAGGTCGCAGTACCAGTCGTAGAAGCTCATGCACACGCCGCCGATCAGGCTCAGGTAGCGGCTGCCCGCGGCGTAGCTCACCATGCTCATGGCCGGGATCGGCGAGAAGCCGATCACGCGGTCGGGGCCATGCGTCTTGACCGTGTAGACGTTGGCCGCGGCGATCAGCTGGTTGACCTCGTCCCAGCTCGAACGCACGAAGCCGCCCATGCCGCGCACCTTGTGCCAGTCGCGGCGCGTCTCGGCGTTCTCCATCAGGCTGGCCCAGGCGTTCACCGGGTCGCCATGCCGGGCCAGCGCGGCGCGCCAGTGCTTGAGCAGGCGTCCGCGCACCATCGGGTACTTGACCCGGTTGGCGCTGTACAGGTACCAGGAGTAGGACGCCCCGCGCGCGCAGCCGCGCGGCTCGTGGTTGGGCAGGTCGGGCCGCGTGCGCGGGTAGTCCGTCTGCTGGGTTTCCCAGGTGACGATGCCGCCCTTGACGTAGATCTTCCACGAGCACGAGCCCGTGCAGTTCACGCCGTGCGTGCTGCGCACGATCTTGTCGTGCGCCCAGCGGTTGCGGTAGGCATCCTCCCAGGTGCGGTCTTCGCCGGTGGTCACGCCGTGGCCGTTGGCGAAGGCCTCCTTGGGCAGCGTGAAGTGGGTGAGTCGATCGAGGAAGTGGCTCATCGTGGAGTCCTTTGTCAGCAGGGCATGGGCGCGAAGCGGCGGGCGTAGTGCCACCAGGTGATCGCAATGCAGGAGAGGTAGAAGACGAGGAAGACGACCAGCGCGGCCTCGGGGCCGCCGGTCAGCGCGATCGAGGTGCCGTAGCTCTTGGGGATGAAGAAGCCGCCGTAGGCGCCGATCGCGCTGGCGAAGCCGAGCACCGCGGCGGCCTCGAGGTTGCCCTCGCGCGTGGCCTCCTCCTGCGCGGCGTCAGCGAGGCCGGCGGCGCGGCGCCGCTCGGTCAGGAAGACGATCGGGATCATGCGGAACAGGCTGCCGTTGCCGAGGCCGGCGGCCACGAAAAGCGCCGCGGTGGCGGCCAGCAGCGAATCGAGCTGGCCGGGACGGCCGTCGCGCGGCAGGCCGTAGAGCATCGTGGCGACCGCAGCGGCCATCGCGACGAAGGACCACAGCGTGACGCGCGCGCCGCCCAGGCGGTCGGCCAGCCAGCCGCCCAGGGGCCTGGCCAGCGCGCCCAGCAGCGGGCCGAGCCAGGCGACCTGCAGCAGGTCGACCCTCGGGAACTGGCTGTGCAGCAGGAGCGGCGCGCCGGCGGCGTGGCCGATGAAGCTGCCGAAGGTGCCGATGTAGAGCCAGCACATCAGCCAGTTGTGCTTGCGCCGGAAGATCACGGCCTGCTCGGCGAAGCCCGCCTTGGCCTCGGCCAGGTCGTCCATGCCGAACCAGGCCGCCAGCGCGCAGGCCGCGATCAGCGGCACCCAGACGAAGCCCGCGTTCTGAAGCCACAGCTCACCCTCGGGCGTGCGCTGCGGCGCACCGCCCAGGGCGCCGAAGCAGCCGACGCCCACCACCAGCGGCACCACCAGCTGGGCCAGCGACACGCCGAGGTTGCCCAGGCCGGCGTTCATGCCCAGTGCATAGCCCTTGCGTCGCTCGGGGTAGAAGAAGCTGATGTGCGCCATCGAGCTGGCGAAGTTGCCGCCACCCAGGCCGCACAGCAGCGCCAGCAGCACCATCGTCTCGTAGGGGGTGTCGGGATTGCGCACCGCCATGCCGATGCCCAGCGCGGGCAGCAGCAGGCTGACCGTGGCCAGCGCCGTCCAGCGCCGCCCGCCGAACACCGGCACCGCGAAGGCGTAGAACACGCGCAGCGTGGCCCCGCACAGCGCGGGCAGCGCCGCGAGCCAGAACAGCTGGTTGGTGGTGTAGTGGAAGCCCACCCGCGGCAGGTTGACGACCACCACGCTCCACACCATCCACACCGCGAAGGCCAGCATGAGCGCCGGAATCGACAGCCACAGGTTGCGCGTGGCGATGCGCTGGCCGCTGCGCGTCCAGAACGCCGGGTCCTCCGGGTTCCAGTGGGCGATGGGGTGGGTCGCGACCATGCGGTGTGTCGATCGGCAGCCGGCGGCGCGTCAGGCCGCGGCGTGGCCGCTCCACAAAGACCACGCGCCGTAGCCCGCGATCAGCACGCCGAAGACCAGGTTCAGCGGCCGCGTCCGCTCGCTGGCCTGCGGCAGGAACAGCGCGTCGACGCGCAGCGCCTCGGTGGCCGCGGTGCGCACGAACATCGCCGCCACGAGCGCGAGCCCGTAGACCACGGCGCCGGCGTTGACGACGATGTCCATGGCCCGTCCCCGCCCTCAGGCCGCCTGGTGCAGGTCGATGCGCTTCATGCGCTCGCGCTCGGCCTCGGGCAGGCCGTCCCACCAGGTGCCGCCGGCATTGCCGTAGTCGAAGCGCTCGGCGCCGCGGCGGGTGTAGTACCACCAGTTGACGCCCAGCGAGTAGACGTAGAACACCGCGCAGCCGACGAAGAACGCGGTCACGGTGCCGGTCTTCTCGAGCGAGGTGGCGATCAGCGCGTTCCAGACGAAGGGACCGAACGCCGCCCAGGCGCCGGTCCAGCCCAGCATCTGAGCGCCCTTGGCCGGCGAGTACGCGAACACGATCGGGTACTGGCGGAAGGTCGCGGCGTTGTTGATGCCCGACATCAGGAAGATCCACAGCATGCCCCACAGGAAGCCGTTGAACTGCGCCACGCTGGTGGGGGTGAGGTAGCCGCCGATGACGAGGAAGGCCACGCCGCCGACCTGGCCGATGGTCGTCCAGTGCATGCCCTTGCTGCCGCCGATCTTGTCGAACAAGCCGCCGGTGAGCATGCGCACCAGGCCGCCGATCAGCGGGCCGAGGTAGGCATAGGTCAGCGGGTCGGGCGCGCCGTCGAAGCCGCCGTACAGCGTCTTGATCAGCATCGGGAAGGCTGCCGAGAAGCCGGAGAACGACCCGAAGGAGCAGATGTAGGTCATCGTGCAGTTCCAGGTGTGGGTGCGGGCGCGGTTGCGCGTGCTGAGGATCTCGAACTGCCCCATGAAACCGCGCGAGGGCAGCTGCAGGCTGCGCAGGAACACCACCGACAGCACGAAGGCGAGCACGAGGAAGGGCACCCACACGAAGGCCGCGTTCTGCAGCCACATGCCCTTCTTGACCACGTTGCGCACGGCCACGTCGGTGATGGCGCCGGCCGCGTTGCGCTTGACCTCGAGCGCGACGCCCTGCGTCGGCACGACCTCGGTGATGACGCCGGCGGCGTCCTTCTTCACCTCGGCCCTGATCGCCTTGACCTTGTCGGTCTCGCGCAGCACCACGTCCTTCAGGACGCCGTCCTCCTTGACGACCTGGATCGCGTCGGCCAGCTCGGGCCTGGCGACCACGACGTCCTTGACCAGGCCCGCCTCCTTGGTCACCGTCAGCGCGCCCTTGATCGGGTCGGCCTTGGTGAAGACCTGCGGGCCGCCGGCCACCGTGCCCAGCGCCGCGAAGCCGATGATCCAGGGCGCCACGAATTGCGCCACCGAGACCCCGAAGTTGCCGATGCCGGCCTGGATGCCCATCGCCGTGCCCTGCAGCCGCTTCGGGAAGAAGATGCTGGTCGAGGGCATGAACGACGAGAAGTCGCCGCCGCCCAGGCCGCACAGGAAGCCGATGATCATGAAGGTCGCCCACGGCGTGCTCAGGTCCTGCACGGCGTAGCCGAGCCAGATCATCGGGATCACCTTGATGATGGTCGAGATGCTGACCACCGGCCGCGTGCCGAGCACGGGGATGAAGTTGGAGTGGATCAGGCGCAGGATCCCGGAGGCCAGGCCCGGGATCGCCGCCAGCCAGAACAGCTCCGTGGTGGTGAACTTGAAGCCGATGGCCGGCATGCGCACCACCACCGCGCTCATGATGAACCAGGTGGCGAACGAGAAGATCAGCGAGAAGGTGGTGACGCCGCAGGTGCGCCAGGCCAGCGCGCTGCCGGTGTCCTTCCAGAAGGCGGGATCCTCCGGCTTCCAGTTCTGAATTCGCGCCATGGTGGCTCCTATCGGGTGGGGGTCGAGGGCTCGGAAGTCCGCTCGCGGGTGAAGAAAGGCGGTCGCCCCGGAATGCGAGGAGGGGTGATCAATGAGCGGGCGACCGCGAAACCGTGGCACCGTGCGCGGCCAGCGGCGAAGGCGGCGCGTTGTCGCCCATCAGCTCGGTCTTGCGCACCTCGGTCCAGTACATCCAGATCAGGGACACCCAGACCACGCCGTACATCAGCATGAAGGCCGAGGAGCGGATGCCCGTGATGTCCATCAGCGCGCCGAACATGATCGGCAGGATGAAGCCGCCCAGCCCGCCGGCCAGGCCGACGATGCCGCTGATGGTGCCGATGTTGGCGTGGTAGTCGTCGCTGATGTACTTGAAGACGCTGGCCTTGCCGAAGGCCCAGGCGATGCCGAGCACGAACATCAGCGCGGTGAAGGCGTAGACGTTGAGGCCGACGTGGAAGGTCTGCGGGCCGTTGACCGTCGTGATGGTCATCTGGGTCTGCGGGTAGGACAGCAGGAACAGGCAGATCCAGCTCACCCACATGACCCACCAGGTCACGCTGTGGGCGCCGAACTTGTCGGACAGCCAGCCGCCGATGGCGCGCAGCACGCCGCCGGGCAGCGAGAAGCAGGCCGCCAGCAGGGCCGCATGCCGGATGTCCAGGCCGAACTCGCCGACGTAGTACTGCACCATCCACAGCGACAGCGCGACGTAGCCGCCGAAGACGATGCTGTAGTACTGGCAGTACTTCAGCACCTTCGGGTCCTTCAGCGCCTTGAGCTGGTCCATGAACTTCACGTTCGAGGGCACCACGTGCGCCCCGTCGTGGTGGCTGAAGAGCCAGAACAGCACCACGGTGCCGGCCATGATGGCGGCGTACACCTGCGGCACCATGGTCCAGCCGAAGGCCACCACCAGCGCCGGGGCGACGAACTTGTTGACCGCCGCGCCCGAGTTGCCGGCGCCGTACACGCCCATCGCCATGCCCTGGCGGTTCCTCGGGAACCAGCGCGCCACGTAGGGCGTGCCCACCGAGAACGAGCCGCCGGCCAGGCCGACGAACAGGCCGATCACCAGGAAGTGCCAGTAGGCGGTGGCGTACGCCATCAGCCAGATCGCCGGCACGGTGACGGCCATCAGCAGCGCGAACACGATGCGCCCGCCGAACTTGTCGGTCCAGATGCCCAGCGGCACGCGGATCAGCGAGCCGGTGAGCACCGGCGTGGCAGTGAGCAGGCCGAACTCGGTGGCGTTGAGGCCGAGATCCTTCTTGATCGGGATGCCGATGACGCCGAACATCATCCAGACCATGAAGCACACCGTGAAGGACAGCGTGCTGACGGCGAGGACCGACCAGGCCTCGCGGGGGCGGAAATTGCGGTCGGTGGTGGACATGGCGTGCTCCGG
>DASTJE010000239.1:0-24171 GCA_035716845.1 Burkholderiaceae bacterium | reverse complement strand
CGGGGGCGACTTCTGCGCGCTGGCCAACGCGCGCTCGATCCCGGTGGCCGCGCAGATCGCCGAGCGCTTCGCCGACCTCGACGAGCAGGAGGACCTGGGCGAGATCGACCTGCACATCAGCGGCTGCATCAACAGCTGCGGCCACCACCACAGCGGCCACATCGGCATCCTCGGCGTCGACAAGGACGGCGCCGAGTGGTACCAGCTCACCCTCGGCGGGGCGGACGGCAGCCGGGCCGGTGGCGCGGCCACCCCTGGCAAGGTGATCGGCCCCTCGTTCGCCGCCGACGAGATCGCCGATGCGGTGGAAGCCGTGCTCGACACCTACCGCGCATTGCGGCGGCCGGGCGAGCGCTTCGCCGACACGCTGCGCCGCGTCGGACCCGACCCCTTCAAGGCGCCCGCCAACGCGGCGCGCCGCAGCACCGCGCTGGCCGCCTGAACCGCCATGAAGTACATCGACACGCATCGCGACCCCTGGCACCGGCTGGCCGGCGACGACGGCCCGCCGGTGAGCATCACGCCGGCGCCGCACCTGCTGCTCGAGCTGGCGCAGTGGCACGCCGTGCGCGCGCACTGGCCCGCCGAGCTGCCCGTCGGCGTGCACCTGGCCAACGACCAGGACGTGGAACTGCTCGCCGACGACCTGCCGCGCCTGGCCCTGGTGGCGCTGCACTTCCCCAAGTGGGTGGACGGCCGCGCCTACAGCCAGGCCCGCCTGCTGCGGCGGCGCTACCGCTTCGCCGGGGAACTGCGCGCCACCGGCGAGGTGCTGGCGGACATGCTGCCCCTGCTCGAGCGCACCGGCTTCGACGCGGTGGCGCTGCGCGCGGACCAGTCGATCGAGGCGGCCGAACGGGCACGCCGGTTCTTCCCCGGGCACTACCAGGGCGACGTCCACGAGCCCCGCCCGCTGTTCGCACGGCCGGCCGGCACGGCCGAGGCGCTGGCGCGCCAGCCCACGCTCGATCACGTCGACGCGGGGGCCGGCATATGAGCGCGATCGAGCGCAATGCGCGTGCGACGCCGGGCTTCGATGCCCGCGTGGCCCATGCGCTGGCGCTGCTGCAGGACGCCGTTCGCGCGCACGGTCCGGGCCTCGTGCAGGCCACCAGCCTGGGCGCCGAGGACATGGTCGTCACCGACCTGATCGCGCGCCACCAGCTGCCGATCGACGTCGCCACCCTCGACACGCGCATGCTGCACCCGGAGACGCTGGCGCTGATCCCGCGCATCGCGCATCGCTACGCGTTGCAGGTCAAGGTGTACCGGCCCGAGGCCGCCGCCGTGGCCGCGTTCACGGCCCGGCACGGCGAGCGCGCGATGTTCCAGAGCGTGGAGCTGCGCAAGGCCTGCTGCGCGGTGCGCAAGCTCGAGCCCCTGGCGCGCCTGCTCGAAGGTCGCAGCGCCTGGGTGACGGGCCTGCGGCGCGAGCAGTCCGGGCAGCGCGCCGAGGTGCCCTTTGCCGAGACCGAGGCCTCGGGCCGCAGCAAGTTCAACCCGCTGGCGGACTGGAGCTGGCACGACGTGTGGCACTACATCGCCACGCGCGAGGTGCCGTACAACGAGCTGCACGACCGCTTCTTCCCGAGCATCGGCTGCGCACCGTGCACGCGCGCCATCGCGCTCGGAGAGGACTTCCGCGCCGGCCGCTGGTGGTGGGAGCAGGACGGCGCGAAGGAATGCGGCCTGCACGTGCAGCCCCGCGAAGGAGCCACGACATGAATGCACGCGTCTCGATCGGGCAACTGCTGCCCGCGCTGGACCACACGCACCTCGACCACCTCGAGGAGGAAGCGATCTTCATCCTGCGCGAGGTGGCGGCGAGCTTCGAGCGCCCGGCCCTGCTGTTCTCCGGCGGCAAGGACAGCTGCGTGGTGCTGCGCCTGGCCGAGAAGGCCTTCAAGACGCGCGTGCGCGGCAACGAGTTCCGCGGGCAACTGCCCTTCCCGCTGCTGCACGTGGACACCGGGCACAACTTCCCCGAGGTGATCGCGTTCCGCGACCGCCGCGTGGCCGAGATGGGCGAGCGCCTGGTGGTGGGCCACCTCGAGGACTCCATCGCGCGCGGCACGGTGCGCCTGGCGCACCCGCTGGAGTCGCGCAACGGCCACCAGACCGTCACCCTGCTGGAGGCGATCGAGGCGCACCGCTTCGACGCCCTGATCGGCGGCGCGCGCCGCGACGAGGAAAAGGCGCGCGCCAAGGAGCGCATCTTCAGCCACCGCGACGGCTTCGGTCAGTGGCAGCCCAAGGAGCAGCGGCCCGAGCTGTGGACCCTGTTCAACACGCGCCACCGCGCAGGCGAGCACTTCCGCGCCTTCCCCATCAGCAACTGGACCGAGCTCGACGTGTGGCTGTACATCGCGCGCGAGTCGATCCCGCTGCCCGCGCTGTACTACGCGCACGAGCGCGCCGTGGTGCGGCGCAAGGGCCTGCTGGTGCCCGTCACCGAGGTCACCCCGCCGCAGCCCGGCGAGGCGGTCGAGACGGCGCAGGTCCGCTTCCGCACGGTGGGCGACATGACCTGCACCTGCCCGGTGGAAAGCCGCGCCGCCGATGCGGCCGAGATCGTCGCCGAGACGCTCACCGTCACCGTCAGCGAGCGCGGCGCCACCCGCATGGACGACCGCACCAGCGACGCCTCGATGGAGCGGCGCAAGAAAGAGGGCTACTTCTGACATGGCTTCCCAGCACCGCGCCCTGCGCTTCCTCACCGCCGGCAGCGTCGACGACGGCAAGAGCACGTTGATCGGCCGCCTGCTCTACGACAGCCAGGCCCTCCTGGCCGACCAGATCGACACGCTCGAGCGCCGCGCCGCCGGCCGACCGCAGGCCGCGGGCGGGCCCGCGTTCGACCTCGCGCTGCTCACCGACGGACTGGAGGCCGAGCGCGAGCAGGGCATCACGATCGACGTGGCCTTCCGCTACTTCGCCACGCGCACGCGCAAGTTCATCATCGCCGACGCGCCGGGCCACGAGCAGTACACGCGCAACATGGTCACCGCCGCCGCGGGCAGCGACGCCGCCGTAGTGCTGGTGGACGCCACCAAGCTCGACTGGCGCGCCCGGCCGCTCGTGCTGTTGCCGCAGACGCGCCGCCACGCCCTGCTCGCGCACCTGCTGCGCGTGCCGGGCATCGTGTTCGCGGTCAACAAGCTCGACGCCGTGGACGATCCCGGCGCGGCCTTCGCGGCGATCGAGGACGCCCTGCAGGCGTTCGCGCGCGACGCCGGCATCTCGCTGGCGGCCACCGTGCCGCTGTCGGCGCTGCGCGGCGACAACGTGACCCAGCCGCCCGCGACCGCCCCGGGGCCCGCCCACGCGTGGGCCGACTGGTACCGCGGGCCCTCGCTGCTGCAGGTGCTCGAAGCCTTGCCCACCGCCGGCGAGCCGCACGGCGGCCCCTTTGCCTTGCCGGTGCAGTACGTGGCCAGGCCGGAGCATGCCGACACGCCCGGCGCCGGCCATGGCGCGCGCGTGTTCTGGGGCCGCGTGGCGCAGGGCGGCGTGGCCGCCGGCGACACGGTGCAGGTGTTCCCCAGCGGCGAGCGCGCCACCGTGGTCGAGGTGCGCCACGCCGGCAGCACGGTCGAGCGCGTGGAGGCCGGGCGCAGCGCAGGGCTCGTGCTCGACCGCCAGCTCGACGTCTCGCGCGGCGAGTGGATCGCCGCGCCGCACACGCTGGCGCCCACGCAGCGCTTCACCGCCACGCTGGCCTGGCTGGACAACGAGCCCGCGGTGGTGGGCCGCAAGTACTGGCTGCGCCACGGCAACCGCTGGGTGCAGGGTCGCATCGCATCGATCGAGCATGTGCTCGACATCCACACCCTGGCGCCCGGCGCGGCGCACCAGCTCGCGCCCAACGAGATCGGCGAGGTCACGCTCGAGGCGCAGCAGCCGCTGCCGCTGCAGCCCTATGCACGCAACCGCGTCGGCGGCGCGCTGATCGTCGTCGACCCGGCCAGCCACCGCACCAGCGGCGCGGTGCTGGTCAAGGAGCGCCTCGAATGAACGCGCGCGACCGCTCCCGCGCCGCCACGCCTTGCCGCCGCGCCGAGGGCGACGACGAGCGCCCGCCGGTGGTGTTCGTCGGTGCCGGCCCGGGCGCGGCCGACCTCGTCACGCTGCGCGGCGCGCAGCGGCTGGCCGCCGCCGAAGTGGTGCTGCACGACGCCCTCGTCGACCCGGGCCTGCGTGCGCTGGCGCCCCATGCGCGCTGGATCGACGTCGGCAAGCGTGGCTTCTGCGACTCGACCGGCCAGGCGCGCATCAACGCCCTGCTGGTGGACTGGGCGCAGCAGGGCCGGCGCGTCGTGCGCCTCAAGGGCGGCGACCCGAGCGTGTTCGGCCGCCTCGAGGAGGAACTGCAGGCCCTGTCCGCGGCCGGCCTGGCCGCCGAGGTGGTGCCCGGCGTGACCGCTGCGCTGGCCGCGGCCGCCGCCCTGCAGCGCCCGCTGACGCGCCGCGGCCGCGGCCGCAGCGTGGCGCTGACCACCGCGATGACGCGCGAGGGCCGGCTGCAGGCCGCCCACCATGCCGACACCGAGGTCTTCTACATGGCCGGCCGCCAGCTCGGCGCCCTCGGCCGCCGCCTGCGCGAGGCCGGCTGGGCCGCCGACACGCCGGCCTGCGTGGTGTCGTGCGCCGGCACGCCGCGGCAGATCGCGAGCGCGCTCACCGTGGGCACGCTGGCCGAGGCGGCGCTGCTGCACGCCGGCCGTCCGGCCGTCGTGACGGTGGGCGTGGGGGCCGGCGCGGTGGCGCTGCCGGCGCCGGCGCTCCCCGACGCGGTGCCGGCCACCGGGCATGCGGCAGGTGCGCCCCACCCGTAGAATCCCCGACTTCCGCGCCTGCCCCGGCACCGCTGTGCCGGCCGCCTCGGCGCCCGCCAGTCAACACCTCGGCACGAGCCGCCATGACCCACGTCGTCACCGAATCCTGCATCCGCTGCAAGTACACCGACTGCGTCGACGTCTGCCCCGTCGATTGCTTCCGCGAAGGCCCCAACTTCCTCGTCATCGACCCGGACGAGTGCATCGACTGCGCGGTGTGCATCCCCGAGTGCCCGGTCAACGCCATCCTCCCCGAGGAGGACGTGCCGCAAGACCAGATGAAGTTCATCCCGCTCAACGCCGAGCTGTCCAAGAAGTGGCCCAGCATCACCAAGCGCAAGGCCGGGCTGCCCGACGCCGACGAGTGGAAGGACCCCAAGGACAAGCTCGATCAGCTGATCCGCTGATGACCGGGCGGCGCCCCGCGGCGCGCCCGCCGGAACCAACATGACCCAACTCATCGAAACCGACGCCGTGATCGTCGGCGCAGGCCCGGTCGGCCTGTTCCAGGTGTTCGAGCTCGGCCTGCTCGAGATCAAGGCCCACGTCATCGACAGCCTGGCCTACGCCGGCGGCCAGTGCATCGAGCTCTACCCCGACAAGCCGATCTACGACATCCCGGCCGTGCCGGTATGCACCGGCAAGGAGCTCACCGACAACCTGCTCAAGCAGATCGAGCCGTTCGGGGCGACCTTCCACCTCGGCCAGGAGGTCAGCGTGGTGGAGCGGCGCGAGGACGGCCGCTTCTTCGTCGAGACCAGCAAGGGCACGCGCTTCCTCACCAAGACGATCTTCATCGCCGCCGGGGTGGGCGCGTTCCAGCCGCGCCTGCTCAAGGTCGACGGGCTCGACAAGTTCGAGGGCTCGCAACTCTTCTACCGCGTCAGGGACCCGGCGCAGTTCGCGGGCAAGAACCTGGTGATCGTGGGCGGCGGCGACTCCGCGCTCGACTGGACGCTCAACTTCGTGCAGGAAGGCCCGCACAAGGCCGAGAGCGTGATCCTGGTGCACCGCCGCGACGGCTTCAAGGCCGCGCCCGCCAGCGTGGCGCGCATGAGGGAGCTGTGCGACGCCTACGAGATGCAGTTCATGGTGGGCCAGGTCAGCGGCATCGAGGAGCGCGACGGCCGCCTCGGCGCCGTCAAGGTCACCGGCGGCGACGGCGTGACGCGCGTGGTGCCGCTGGACATGCTGCTGGTGTTCTTCGGCCTGTCCCCCAAGCTCGGCCCGATCGCGCACTGGGGCCTCGAGATCGACCGCAAGCAGCTGGTGGTGGACACCGAGCGCTTCTCGACCAACGTCGAGGGCATCTTCGCGGTGGGCGACATCAACACCTACCCGGGCAAGAAGAAGCTGATCCTGTCGGGCTTCCACGAGGCCGCGCTGGCGGCCTTCGGCGCGGCGCCGATCATCTTCCCGGACAAGCGCATCCACCTGCAGTACACGACCACCAGCCCGAAGCTGCACAAGGTGCTCGGCGTCGAGACGCCGACCTTCGACGACTAGAATCCGAACTGCCGCGGCCATGGGGGTCGCGGCTCTCCGCTAGGGGTGCTGGCCGTTCCGCAAGGAGCGGCTGGCTGAGAAAGACCCTTCGAACCTGACTGAGGTAATCCTCGCGCAGGGAAGCATGCCGAACCGCAAGCCCTCCCCGAAGGCCTTCGTGTCCAGGCAGCCGACCGCGCGTCGCCTGCAAGGACGACGATGCACCACCGCACCACTTCGCACTTCGCGCTGACGCCGCTGGCGTTGGCGCTCTCCTCCACCCTGCTCGCCCTGCCCGCGCACGCGCAGGACACACAGCGCATCACCGTGGTCGGCACGGCGGCGCCGCAGGCGCCGTCGGTGGCCGGCTTCGGCGACGGCACGCCGCTCGCGCGCACGCCGCTGGCCGCGATCGAGATCGACGACGCCCTGCGCCGCGACGCCGGCGTGCAGCGCGTCGCCGACCTGACGCGCACCGATGCGGGGCTGGCCGATGCCTACAACGCCGAGGGCTACTGGAGCTTTCTCACGGTGCGCGGCTTCACGCTCGACAACCGCAGCAACTACCGCCGTGACGGCCTGCCGATCAATGCCGAGACGGCGCTGCCGCTGGAGGCCGTGGAACGCCTGGAGGTGCTCAAGGGCACGAGCGGCATCCAGGCGGGCACCAGCGCCCCCGGCGGCCTGGTCAACCTGGTCGTCAAGCGGCCCGAGCGCACGCTGCGCAGCGCCACGCTGGAAGCGCGCCAGGGCGGCAGCCTGCTGGGTGCGGTGGACCTGGCGCAGCGCTTCGGCGAGAGCGAGCGCTTCGGCCTGCGCGTCAACGCCGCGGCCGAGCGCCTGGCGCCGCAGACGCGCAACGCGGAGGGCCACCGCCGCGTGCTGGCCATCGCCGCCGATGCACGCCTCGCGCCGGGCACGCGGGTGGAGGTCGAAGCGGAGACCAGCCACCAATCACAACCGAGCGTGCCCGGGTTCAGCCTGCTGGGCAGCGCGGTGCCCGACGCGCGCACCGTCGACCCGCGCCTGAACCTCAACAACCAGGCCTGGTCGCTGCCCGTGGTGTTCGACGCCGACACCGCCTCGATCCGCGTGACACAGACGCTGGCGCCCGACTGGGTTGCGCGCGTGCACGCGATGACGCAGCGCCTGCGCACCGACGACCGCATCGCCTTCCCCTACGGCTGCAGCGCCGAGGGCGCCGACGACCGCTACTGCAGCGACGGCAGCTTCGACCTCTACGACTTCCGCAGCGACGGCGAGCGCCGCCGCACCGACGCGCTCGACCTGCAACTCGAAGGGCGCGCGAGGCTGGCCGGGCTGAACCACCGCGTCGCGCTCGGCGTGCTGGCCACGCGCGCCACCACCACCTTCGGCCCGCAGGTCTTCAACTACGCGGGCACCGGCACCGTCGACGGCGCCACGCCGGTGCCCCCCGCCCCGCAGGACAGCTACGCCATCGACAACCGCTCCGAGCGCGGCACCGAGCTCTACCTGCGCGACCGGGTCGACCTCGCACCCGACTGGCAACTGTGGGCCGGCCTGCGCCACTCGCGCCTCACGCGCGACGGCGTGCGCCAGTCGTTCACCACCCCATGGCTCGCGCTGTCGTGGCGGCTCGACGCGGCCACCACCGCGTATGCGAGCTGGGGCCAGGGCGTGGAGGCCGAAGCGGCGCCGCGCCTGCCCAAGTACACCAATGCCGGCCAGGCGCTGGCCGCGCTCAAGAGCCGCCAGCTCGAGGCCGGCCTCAAGCATGCACGCAACGGCGTCGAAGGCTCGCTCGTGGCCTTCGCCATCACCCGCCCGCAGACCGGTGACCGCGGCGTCTGCGACGACAGCGCCGGCTCGTGCACGCGCGTGCTCGACGGCAGCGCCGTGCACCGCGGCCTGGAGGCGGCGGGCAGCCTGCGCCAGGGCCCGTGGCAACTGCAGGCCAGCGCCCTTGCGCTGCACGCGCGCCGCGCAGGCGCGGCCGACGCGGCGCGCAACGGCCTGGCCCCGGTGAACGTGCCCTCGCGCAGCCTGCGCCTGGGCGTGGCGCGCCAGTGGGGCGATGCGCTCGAGCTGCGCGCCACGCTGGCCCACGAGGGCGCGCGCGCCGCGCTGCCCGACCACGGCGCGCAGATCCCGTCATGGACCCGGCTCGACCTGGGCGCCCGCTTCGAGCAGCGCGTGGGCACGCTGCGCGTGACCTGGCGCGCGGGCCTGGACAACGCCACCGACCGCCGCGCCTGGCGCGAGGCGCCGTACCAGTTCGGCCACGCGTACCTGTTCCCGCTCGCCCCGAGAAGCGCCCGTTTGTCGGTGCAGATCGAGGGCTGAGGCCCGCACAAAGGCTGGCTATAATGCGCGGCTGTTCCCCGATAGCTCAGTCGGTAGAGCGCCGGACTGTTAATCCGTAGGTCCCTGGTTCGAGCCCAGGTCGGGGAGCCAAGTTCAGAGAGGCCCGCAGTGCGCAAGTGCTGCGGGTCTTTTGTTTCTGTCGCATTGTCCGGGCGGCCTGCGTCTCACAGCCGCCATCCCCTCACTCCAACCAAGGCGACACATGAACATCGATACGACGGCCACGACCGCCGAACAAGCCGCTGCGCTTGCCCTCGGCGAGATGGCCAAGGCAGAAAACCTGAAGGCGCTCTCTGAGTTGTCCGCGATGGCCGACCGCCGCCATCTGACGGCCCACATCCAGGGGATCGTTGCCGTGACGATGGCCCACCTCGCTGCGGACGCGACGGCCGCCACGCGCGACAGTGCGGCCCAGTGGCAGCAGTGGGCGCTCGGCTTGAGCGACACCCTCGTGGCCAGCGCAGCGACCCCTGCCGACAACGCGTAGGGCGCCGCTTCAGGTCCGAGGCCATTCGCGTCTTTCAGACAGGCCCGCAGCGCGCCCGTGCTGCGGGCTTGTTCATTGGGGCGTCTGGCGGCGCCGGCGACTCGCCCCGCGCCGACTTGCGTTGCGGCAAAGCGCACGCACGAAGTCCGCGGTCGCCGCGTCCGGTACGCGCGCGCGCCGGCATAGACTTCACGTCACGAAGGACCCATTCGCCATGAGATCCACCGTGACCCTGAGCTTCGGCGCTGCCGACATCGTGGTGACGCTGCCCGCGGACGAGCCCGCGTGGCCCGCGCCCGATGCGCGCCGCTGGCTGGACGAGCAGTTCATCGCCAACGAGTGCGAGCCGGTGCGCGCCAGCGGCAAGGTGCTCACCGTGGACAAGCTGCTGGCCGTCGCCGCGGCCATCGGGCAGCGCGGGTTCGAGGACGACGATGCCCTGCGGCGGGCGTTCGCGCATGCCGCGCAGGCGGCCCTCGCGCGGCCGACCATCCGCATCGACGTCGACGCGCGCACGGTCACGTACTGAGCGCCCCCAAGGGCCGGGCGTTGCCCGTCCCTGCCCCCCGCGGGGGTCAAAGAAACCTTGGGGCGGTCCGGCGTCTTCTCGAGAGCGGGCCGGCACGGCACCCCGTGCACGGCGAGCGCACGGCACCGTGCGTTCAGGCGCGTCGCGCGCCCCACCCCATGATCGCCAGCGCCAGCAGCGCGAACGCGGCGCCGGCGGCAAAGGTGCCCATCGAGCCGATGCGCTCCCACAGCAGCCCGGCCACCACGCTGGCCGCCAGCAGCGCGATGCCGCTCACCAGATTGAACACGCCGAAGGCCGTGCCGCGCAGGTTGGCCGGCGCCGTGTCGGCCACCATCGCCGCCAGCAGGCCCTGCGTCATCCCCATGTGCACGCCCCACAGCGCCACGCCCAGGCCCAGCGCGGCCCAGCCGGCGGCCAGCGCAAGCACGGCATCGGCCGCCACCAGCACCAGCAGCCCCGCCGCCAGCAACGCCCGGTGGCTCATGCGGTCGGCCAGGCGGCCGAAGGGATACGCCGACGCGGCGTAGACGAGGTTCATCGCCACCATCACCAGCGGCACCCAGGCCGCCTGCACGCCGAGTTCGGACGCGCGCAGCACCAGGAACGCCTCGCTGAAGCGCGCCAGCGTGAACACGGCGCCCAGGCCCACCACCGACCAGTAGGCCCGCGGCAGGCACGACAGCGCGTCGCGCCGGATCGGGCTGCGCGCCGGCGCCGCCGCGGTGTCGCGCGCCGGTTCGCGCACCCCCACCACGAGCAGCGCCACCGCCAGCAGCCCCGGCACCACGGCCACCCAGAACACGGCGCGGAAGTCGTTGGCCCACAGCAGCATCAGGCCGGTGGCCAGCAAGGGCCCGACGAAGGCCCCGACGGTGTCCAGCGACTGGCGCAGCCCGAACGCCGCACCGCGGATCGCCGGCGGCGCGAGGTCGGCCACCAGCGCGTCGCGCGGCGCGCCGCGGATGCCCTTGCCGACGCGGTCGACGAAGCGCGCGGCCACCACCCAGCCCACGCCCTGCGCGAGCGCGAACACCGGCTTGGTGAAGGCGCCCATCGCATAGCCGATCACCGCCAGTCCCTTGCGGCGGCCGAGGTGGTCGCTCAGCACGCCGGAGAACACCTTGACCACCAGCGCGGTGGACTCGGCCAGGCCCTCGATCACGCCCACCGCCAGCACGCTCACGCCCAGCGTACCCACCAGGAACAGCGGCAGCAGGCTGTGGATCATCTCGGAGGAGATGTCCATCAGCATGCTGACGAAGCCGAGCACCCACACGCCGGCGGGCAAGGCGGGGCGTGCGGCGGCGGGCGTCATCGCGGGCGGGCGGGACACGTGCGTCCGGGAGCCAGGGCGCGCCTGCCGCTAGGGCTTGAGGGCGTCCGGCCCGCGGCGCCGCAGTTCGTCCAGCAGCGCGTGCAGCCGCTCGCGCTGCGCGGCGTCGAGCCCGGTGCGCGCCAGCAGCGCGGCCAGTTGCGCCTGCGGCGGCGTGGGCGCCACGGCGGGGCGGCGCGATTCCAGCGCCGCCTTCAGGCGCAGCAGCTTCAAGGCCTGCCGGGCCGCGGCAAAGGCCGGCGGCGTCGGCAGGCCCCACCGGTCCTCGAACTGCAGCAGCAACTCGTCGGTCGCCGCGGCCAGCGGCGCCAGCGCCGGCCTCAGGCCCGCGCGGCCGGACAGCGCCTGTTCGAGCGGCTCGGGCGCGGCCGGCCACTGGCTCCACTGGCTGGCGCGCTGATCGGCGGCGTCGGGCGCCGGCGCCTCGGCCTGCGCCTCCAGCGCTTCGCACAGCGTGAGCTTGGCGCGCAGCGCGTCGCAGGCGGCGAGCCAGCCCTGCTGTGCCTGCTGGGCCAGGCGGCGGCGCAGCCGCTCGCGCGCCCGTTCGAAGCGCACCTGCCAGTCGCCGGCCAGGCCGCGCGGCAGCGCGGGCAGCCGCTGCCACTGCGCATCGGCCTCGGCCAGCGCGTGGCGCACCTGCGCGGCCGTGGCGTCCTCCGGCAGCGCGTCCAGCCGGGCCACGCAGTCGGCGCGCTGCTGCCCCAGTGCCTGCTGCTCGGCGTCGCGCGCCTTGAAGGCGGCGTCGCGGGCGGCAAAGGCGCCGTCGATGGTGGCCCTGAAGTCGTTCCACAGCTGCTGCTCGTCGGCGCGCGCCAGCGGCAGCGTGCGCGCCTGCCGCTGCCACTCGGCCTGCAACTCGCGCACGCGCGGCATCCAGTCGCGGCCGTGCAGGTCGCCGGCCAGCGCGCGCGCGCTGGCCAGCAGCCGCTCGCGCTCGGCCCGCGCCGCGCCGCGCTGCACGTCCAGCGGCGACTGCAGCCGCAGCAGCGCAGCCGCCATGCGTGCCGCCAGCGGCTCGCGCACCGCGTGCGCGACGGTGTGCTCCAGCGGACCGAGGCGGCGCCAGTCGCCGTGGAAGCGCTCGAGCGCGCCCGCGAGCCCGCGCCAGGCCTCGGGCGGGCTGCCGTCGGGCGGCAGCGGCAGGGCCTCCAGCGCGTCGAGCAGCCGTTCACGCTCGGCCCGGTTGAGCTCGCGCGCGCTGCGTTGCGCCGCCACGTGCTCGGCCACCGGGCGGTAGGCGATCGTGAGCGCGGCGTCGAAGCGCTGCCACACGCTGCGCGGCGCCACCGTGCCCTGCCGCTCGAGCGCTTTCCACTGCGCACGCAGTTCGTCGATCACCTCGGCCCGGCGCTTCAACGGCAACTTGGGGCCCGGCGCCTCGCCCGCGGTGGCCGCGGCCAGCGCCTCGGCCTGCTGCACCAGCTCGTCGCGCGCGCGGCTGCCGCCCCATTGCCGCCAGGCCGCCAGGCGCGCGACCTCGGCCTGCAGTGCGTCGATGCGCGCGCGCAGTGCATCCGGCGGCGCGGCCGTGGCGTCGATCAGCCGGTTGATGGCGGCCAGGCGCTGCGTCGTCTGCGCGAGCTGGCCCTCGTCCAGCGCGGCCTGCGCGGCGTGCAGTTCGGCGTCGAGCTGCTGTTCGAAGGCCGACGCCGGCGCCGCCTCGGCGGCGGGCTCGGCGCTGCCCTCGCGGCGCCGCTCGCGGCGCGCGGCGCGCGGCGGCGGCGGCGGCGGAGGTGGCGGCGGCGCCGCCGGCGGCTCGGGCGCCGCGGGTTCCGTCGGCACGGCGCGGTGGCTCAACGCATCCAGCTCGGCCATCAGGCTGGCGTAGTCGTCGCGCTGCGCAGCGTCGATCAGCCGCGCGTCCAGCGCCTGCCACCGGCGGTCGATGTCGACGCGGCGCTCGCGCGCGAAGGTCGGCTCGCCGGCCAGCGCCCGCGCCTCGGCCACCAGCGCCTCGGCCTGCTGGCGTGCATGGCGGCGCGCCTGCGCCTGGTCGTAGCGCTGCTTGGCCAGCCGATGCGCGGCGCGGTCCTGATCGCGCAACGCGCGTTCGGCCACGCGCAGCGCCGCCTCGCCCTGCAGCTCGGCCACCGCCGCGAGCTGGATCGCCGGCGGCGCGTCGGCGCGCAGCAGCGCCAGCAGCGCGTCGTCGTCGCCCAGCGCATCGCGCAGCCGGGCATGCCAGGCGTCGTCGTCGGCCGCCGTGTCCAGGCCGGGGATCGTCGGGTCAGTCTGCTGGGTGTCGGGGTCGCTGGAGGAGCCGCGCATCATGTTCCGGGAGCACCGGCGGGCGATGGGTGTCAACGCGCATTGTGATGCCCGCCGCGACCCGCGCCCGCAGGCTCACGCCATGAGCCTGCGGCAGGGCACCCTGGAGCCACGCCGACGTTCGCCGCCAGAATCGCCCTTCGGATCGCCCTTCGGATCGCCCTTCGGATCGCCTGCCCGCGCATGCTGCACCTGCTGTTCGCCAACCGCTTCGAGACGCTTTCCGAGCGCCTCGTCGAGCGGCTGCGCGCGGCCCCCGCGGGGCCCTTCGCGGTCGACCACGTGGTGGTGCCCAGCGCCGCGGTGCAGCGCCGCCTGACGCTCGACCTGGCCCGGGCCCAGGGCATCTGCAGCAACGTGCGCTTCGCCTTCCTGGCGCGCTGGCTGTGGGAGCAGATCGCCTGCCTGGTGCCCGGCGTCGGCGACGAGTCCCCGTTCGACGCCGCGGTGCTCACCTGGCGCGTCGTCGAGGCCTTCGAGGACGGCGCCTGGTGGGCCCCGCAGCCGCGCCTGGCGGCCTACCTCGAGCGCGCCGACGCGCTGATGCGCTACGAGCTCGCCGCCGAGGTGGCCGCGCTGTTCGAGCAGTACATCACCTACCGCAGCGACTGGCTCGACGCCTGGCAGCGCGGCCACACGGTCGACCTCGGCAGCGACGACGCCCTCCTCGCCGCCGACCAGGCCTGGCAGGCGGCGCTGTGGCGCCGCCTGGCCGCATCGGGCGGCGCCCAGCGCCACCCGGTGAGCGCCTTCGTGCACGCGCTGCAGGCCGACCCGGCGGCGGCGCAGGCCCTGCCGCCGGCGGTGCACGTGGTCGCGCTGCCGGCCATCGCGCCGATGCACCTGCATCTGCTGCACGCGCTGGCCGGGCACATCGACGTGTGCCTGTACGTGCTCAACCCCTGCCAGGAGTACTGGTTCGACGTGGTCGACCGGCGGCGCCTGGCCTACCTGGCCGCGCACGGGCGTGCCGACCACCACGAGGTGGGCCACCGCCTGCTGGCCGGCTGGGGCGGCCAGGCCAAGGCGCAGCTCGCCTTGCTGATGGACGCCAGCGGCGACACCGCGGTCGAGGACGCCTGCTTCGTCGCACCGGACGGCGACAGCCTGCTCGCGCGGCTGCAGGGCTCGATCCTCACGCTCACCGAGCTCGCGCCCGGCACCCTGGCCGCCCTGCCGCCCGAGCGCAGCCTGGAGGTCCACGTCTGCCACTCGCTCACGCGCGAGCTCGAGGTGCTGCACGACCGCCTGCTCGGCCTGTTCGCCGACGACGCGACGCTGTCGCCCGGCGACGTGCTCGTCGTCACGCCGGACCTCGAGGCCGCCGCGCCGCTGATCGACGCCGTGTTCGGCACCGCCCCGCGCGAGCGCGCCATCGCCTACGCCATCACCGGGCGCCCGGCGCCGGCGGTCAATGCGGTGGCGCGCGCCCTGCTCGACCTGCTGGCGCTGGCCACCTCGCGCTGTGCCGCGAGCGAGGTGTTCGCGCTGCTGCAGCAGCCGCCCGTCGCGCGCCGTTTCGGCCTCGGGGGCGACGACCTCGCCCAGGTCCACGCCTGGCTGCTCGCCGCCGGCGTGCACTGGGCGCTGGACGGCGCGCACCGGGCCAGCCTGGGCCTGCCGGGCGAGGCCCGCCACAGCTTCGCCGACGGGCTGGACCGGCTGCTGCTCGGCCACGCGCTGCCCGACGGCGTGGGCGCGCCCTTCCAGGGCCGGCTGCCGGCCGGCGCGGCCGAGGGCAGCGCAGCGCTGGCACTGGGCGCACTGGCGGCCTTCGTCGACGCGCTGGGCGCGCTGCGCCGCCGCCTGGCCACGCCGCTGCCCGCGTCCGCCTGGTCCGCGCTGCTGCCGCGCGTGCTCGACGACTTCGTCGCCGCGCAGGGCGAGGAACTGCTCGACCTGCGCGAGGTGCGCGGCGTGCTGGACACGCTCGACGCGCACTGGCGCGACAGCGGCGTCGCGCTCGCGCTGCCGGTGGAGGTGGTGCGCGCCGCGCTGGGCCAGGCGCTCGACGCCCCGGCGCGCGGCGGCGTGCCCACCGGCAACGTCACCTTCGCGTCGATGGCCAGCCTGCGCGGCCTGCCGTACCGCGTGGTGTGCGCGATCGGCCTGAACGACGGCGCGTTCCCGGCGCGCGCCGTGGCGGCCGAGTTCGACCTCATGGCCGCCCGGCCGCGCCCCGGGGACCGCCAGCGCCGCCAGGACGAGCGCAACGTCTTCCTCGACCTGCTGCTGGCCGCGCGCGAACGCGTGCACCTGTCCCACGTCGGCCGCAGCGTGCGCGACAACGCGCCACTGCCGCCGTCGGTGCTGGTGGCCGAACTGCTCGACGTGCTGGTGCCCGCGCTGGCGGACGACCCTCAGGACGCCGCC
Organism: Burkholderiaceae bacterium; assembly: GCA_035716845.1. Taxonomy (GTDB): domain Bacteria; phylum Pseudomonadota; class Gammaproteobacteria; order Burkholderiales; family Burkholderiaceae_C; genus CADEEN01. Next base: position 8,512 of record DASTJE010000239.1, on the reverse strand, counting down.
TCGCGCCGCCGCGCGCGCAGCCGCCTGGTGGTCGAGCACCCGCTGCAGCCGTTCTCGCCGGAGGCCTTCGACCCCGCGGGCGACGTGCGGCGCCGCAGCTTCCACGCCGAATATGCGCAGGCGCTGCGCGCGCGCGCGGCCGCGCTCACGGCCTGCGCCTCGGCCGTGGCCGCGCCCCCGGTCGCGGCAACCCCGCCCGCGGCGCCGCCCGCCGAGCGCGACGAGGAGGACGAGCACGACGCGCTCGACGACGCCCTGTCCGCGGCCCCGTCCTTCTGCCCGCAGCCCTTGCCGCCCCCCGGCCCCGAGTGGCACACCCTGCAGCTCGGCCAGCTCACGAGCTTCTTGCGCAACCCCAGCCGGGTGCTGATCGAACGCCGCCTCGGCCTGGCGCTGCCACGCGAGGACGACGAACTGCAGGACGACGAGCCGCTGGTGCCCGGCCGCGAGGCCGCGCGCGCGCTCGCCGAGCGCGTGCTGCCGGCGCTGCGGGCCGGTGCCGACGCCGGGGCCGTGCAGGCGCTGGCGCGCGCGGGCACCGAGTTCCCGCCCGGCGCCTACGGGCGCCGCCTCCTCGAGCGCGAGCTCGCGGCGCTGGCGGGCTTTGCCGCGCGCGTGGCCGCCGGGCAGCGCGATGCGGTGCTGCCGCCGCACACCGTCACGCTCGAGCGCAGCGTCGACGGCATCGCCTGGCGGCTGCAGGCGGCCTTCGCCGAGCTGCGGCCCTCGGGGCTGCTGCGCCACCGCTACGACGCGCTGCGCCCGAGCGACCTGATCGCCGCCTGGCTCGGCCACCTGCTGCTCGGCGCGGCGCCAGCGCCCGGCGCGGCCTGCGTCACCACCGTGATCGGCCGCGACGGCACGGTGCGCCTGCGCCCGGTCGAGGCCCCGCTGCCCGTGCTCGACACCCTGCTGCGCCTGGTGGCACGCGGGCTGTGCGAGCCGCTGCCCTTCTTCCCGCGCAGCGCCTGGGCCTGCGTGGACGGCGGCGACGACCTGGCGGCCGCGCGCCGCGCCTGGACCGTCACCGACCGCACGCCCTGGGCGGAGGGCGGCGACGCCGCCGTCCGGCTGGCCTGGCGCGGCCGTCCCGACCCGCTGTCCGGCGACGCGGCCGACTTCCGGGCCTGCGCGCACGCGGTGCTCGACCCGCTGCGCGCACACGCCGAGGGCGACCTGCCGTGACGACGCCCGCGTCCACCCGGCGCGACGCCGCGCCCTTCGCGGTGTTCGACTGCCCGCTCGAGGGCATCCGCCTCGTCGAGGCCTCGGCCGGCACCGGCAAGACCTGGACCCTGTGCGCGCTGGTGCTGCGCCTGTTGCTCGAACGCGGCCTCGACGTGACGCAGATCCTGGTGGTCACCTTCACCAACGCCGCGACGGCGGAGCTGCGCGAACGCGTGCGGCAGCGCCTGGTCGAGACGCTCGACCACCTGCGCGGCGCGGCGCCGGCCGCCGACGATCCCTTCGTGCCCGAGCTGCTGCGGCGCGTGCGCGCGCAGCCGGGCCGGGACGACGCCGCGCTGGCCATGCGACTCGAGCTGGCGCTGGCGCGCTTCGACGAGGCGGCGATCTTCACCATCCACGGCTTCAGCCAGCGCGCGCTCGCCGATGCGCCCTTCGGCGCGCAGATGCCGCTCGCGCTGGAGCTGCTGGAGGACGACGAGGCCCTGCGCCTGCAGGCGGTGCGCGACGCGTGGCGCCGCCGCGTCGCCGACGAGGCGCTCGACCCGGCGCTGGCCGCCAGCCTCGCGCGGCACCAGGACAGCCCCGAGACGATCGCGCGCCTGCTCAGGCGCCGGCTCGGCAAGCCCACCGCGCGCGAGCTGTGGCCGCAGGGCATCGACCACGTCGGCCCGGGCGACGCGGCCGCCCCCCTGGGCGCGCTCGAGGCGGCGCTGGCGGCGGCCCGCGCGCGCTGGCCGCACGAACGCGAGGGCGCGATGGCCGCGCTGCAAGCCGCCATCCCGGCCGAGCTCTCCGGCACCACGTACAAGGCCGACACCCCCGCCGCCGCGGCCGCGGACTGGGACGCCCTGCTGGCCGCCCCCGACGCCCTCGACGTGCTCGACCTCGCGCCCGGCAAGACCGCGCTGCTCGGCCGCGAGCGCCTCGTGCGCGCCACCAAGAAGGGGCGCCGCACGCCGCAGCACCCGTTCTTCGACGCCGCGCAGGCGCTGCTCGATGCGCGCGAGGCCCTGGCCGCCACGCTCGCGCTGGCGCGCGCGCGCCTGCTGCGCGAGCTGCTCGACGACGCGGCCAAGGCCCTGCACGCCGAGAAGCGGCGCCGCCGCGTCGTGGCCTTCGACGACATGCTGGGCAACCTGCACGCGCGCCTGACGGCGGCCGACGGGGCGCGCCTGGCCGCGCTGCTGCGCGCGCGCTACCCGGCCGCGCTGATCGACGAGTTCCAGGACACCGACCCGCTGCAGTTCGGCATCTTCCAGGCCCTGTACGGCGCGGGCGGGGGCACGCTGTTCCTGGTGGGCGACCCCAAGCAGGCGATCTACAGCTTCCGCAACGCCGACCTGCACACCTACCTGGCCGCGCGCCGCGTCGCGGCGGCCGAGTACACGCTGGCGCACAACCAGCGCTCGGTGCCCGCGCTGATCGACGCGCTGAACGCGCTGTTCGGCCGCAATCCGCGCGCCTTCATGCTGCCCGGCCTGGACTACCACCCGGTGGCGCCCGGCACGCGCGCACGCGCGCCGCTGGTCGACCGCTCCGCGGGCGCCACCGCGCCGCTGCAGGTGTGGACCCTGCCCGACGACGCCGGCGCCGGCGGCCCCTGGCCCAAGGCACAGGCGCGGCAGGCGGCGGCCGACGCCACCGCCGCCGAGATCGCGCGCCTGCTCGCCGCGGCGCGGCGCGGCGAGGTCACGCTTGGCGAGCGCGCGCTGGGCGCCGGCGACATCGCCGTGCTGGTGCGCAGCCACCACGAGGGCCGGCTGGTGCGGCGCGCGCTGGCCGCGCTGGGCGTGGGCAGCGTCGAGCTGTCGCAGGCCAGCGTGTTCGCCAGCGCCGAGGCCGAGACGCTGGAGCGCGTGCTGGCCGCCGCGCTCGAGCCCGCGCGCACGCCGCGCGTCAAGGCGGCGCTGGCCACCGAGGCGATGGGCTGGGGCGCGGCCCGGCTCGACGCGCTGGCCGACGACGAGGCGCAGCTGGCCGAGGCGGTGCAGCACTTCGCCGAGGCGCGCGAGACCTGGCTGCAGCGCGGCGTGGGCGTGATGCTGCGCGGCTGGCTGGCCACCAGCGGCGCCACGCAACGCCTGCTCGCGCAACCCGACGGCGAGCGCCGCCTGACCAACCTGCTGCACCTGATCGAGTGCCTGCACCAGGCCGCGCAGGTGCACCGCGCGCCCGAGGCGCTGCTGCGCTGGCTGCAGGCGCAGCGGCGCGACCCGCGCCCCGACGAGGCCACGCAGCTGCGGCTCGAGTCCGACCGCCACCTGGTGCAGGTGGTCACCGTGCACCGCGCCAAGGGCCTGGAGTACGGCATCGTGTTCTGCCCCTTCCTGTGGAACGGCGCCGCACCGCGCAGCGACGGCCTCGACGGCGTCGAGTACCACGACGACGCGGGCCAGGCGGTGGTGGACTGGCGCGCCGGTGTCGATCCGGCGTTCCCCGACAAGGAGGTCAAGGCCGGCGTGCGGCTGGAGGCCGCGGCCGAATCGCTGCGCCTGATCTACGTCGGCCTGACGCGCGCCGTGCACCGCTGCGTGCTGGTCGCCGGCTGCTACGCCACGGGTGCCCACGCCAGCGCCGGCGAGAGCACGCGCAGCGCGCTGCACTGGCTGGCCGCCGGCGCCGACACGGCGCCCGCCGACTGGCTCGACGGCCGACGCACGCCGGCCGAGCTGGCCGCGGCATGGGCGGCGCTGGCCGCGCACCCGCACATCGCGCTGGGGCCGCTGCCGCGCGAGCCCGGCACCGTGCTGGCGCCGGACACCTCGGGCGCGGAGCGCCTGGCCGCGCTCGACGCGCCGCCACGCCTGCCCGCCGGCTGGTGGATCGGCAGCTACAGCGCGCTGGCGCACGGCCTGGGCCACGAACGCGCGGCCGCCGACCACGACCTCGCCGTCACCCCGACGGAGGGGCCGATGCAGGGGCCGACGCAGGGGCCGGCGGACGCGCCCACGGAGGGGCCGATGCCCGACGACGCGCCCGCCCCGGCGCCGGCCGACGACGACATCCTGCGCTTCGAGCGCGGCGCGCTGGCCGGCGAGTGCCTGCACGCGGTGTTCGAGCACGCCGACTTCACCGACCCCGCGTCGTGGCCGGCGGCCATCGCGCGCGGCCTGCGCCGGCTGGGGCCCGCCGCCGCGCCGCCGGGCGCGGGGCCCGACACGCTCGCCGCGCGGCGCCTGCAGCGCATGCTCGCCGACGTGCTGGCCAGCGAGCTGCCGGTGGGCACCGCCACGCCGCTGCGCCTGCAGGACCTGCCGCGCGCGCGCCGCCTCGTCGAGCTGGAGTTCCACCTGCCGGTGCCGCGGCTGGAGAGCGCCGCACTCGGTGCCTTGCTGGCCCGCCACGGCGTGGCGTTGCCGGCGCCCGCCTTCCGCACGCTGCAGGGCTACCTCAAGGGCTACATCGACCTGGTGCTCGAGCACGACGGACGCTGGTTCGTGCTCGACTGGAAATCCAACCACCTGGGTGACACGGCCGCCGACTACGGCCCCGCGCCGCTGGCCGCCGCCATGGCCGCGCAGGGCTACCACCTGCAGGCGCTGCTCTACAGCGTGGCGCTCGAGCGCCACCTGCAGCACCGGCTCGCGGGCTACGCGCCGGAGCGCCACTTCGGCGGCGTGCTCTACCTGTTCGTGCGCGGCCTGCGCCCGCACTGGCGCAACACCGACGGCTCGCCCGCCGGCGTGCACTTCCAGCGCCCCGCCGACGCACTGCGGCGCGAGCTGTCCGCGCTGCTGGCGCAGCGCGAGGTGGGCCCGTGAACGCCGCGCCGCACCCGGCGCACCGCGAGGGCGGTGCCGAGCACGCGCTGGCCACGGCGCTCGCGGGCCGCATCGAACGCTGGGCGCGCGAGGCCGGCGCGAGCGCCGAGGCGGCCGGCGCCGCAGCACGCGCCGCGCACGCGCTGAGCCTGGCCACCAGCGGCGGCGACGTGTGCCTGCCGCTCGACGAGCTGGCCGCACAGGCGCCGGCGCGCGACGCCGCGGCGTGGCGCGCGCTGCTGCAGGCCAGCGGCGTGGTCGGCAGCCCCGAGGCGCCGGGCGCGATGCCGCTGCTGCTCGACGCGCAGGGCCGCCTCTACCTGCACCGCCACTTCGACCACGAGCGCCGCCTGGCGCGCCGCCTCGCGCAGGCGGCCGCCTTGCGCCCGCTGCCGCCGGATCGCTTCGGGCCCCTGCGCGAACGCCTCGACCGCCTGTTCGCCGACAACGCGTCGCGCCTGCCGCCCGCCGAGGCCGACTGGCAGAAGCTGGCCGCCGCGCTCGCGCTGCGCAACGGCCTGGCGGTGATCAGCGGCGGCCCCGGCACCGGCAAGACCACCACCGTGGTGCACCTGCTGGCCTGCCTGCTCGAGCTGGACCCCGGCTGCCGCATCGCGCTGGCCGCGCCCACCGGCAAGGCCGCCGCGCGCATGGCCGAGGCGATCCGCGCGCGGGCCGCGCACCTGCCCGAGGCGCTGCGCGCACGCCTGCCCGCGGAGGCTTCCACCGTGCACCGCCTGCTGGGCGTGCGGCCCGACGGCGGCTTCGTGCACCACGCCGGCCACCCGCTGGCCATCGACGCGCTGGTGGTCGACGAGGCCTCGATGCTCGACCTCGCGCTGGCCACCCGGCTGCTGGAGGCGGTGCCCCCCGGCGCGCGCATCGTGCTGCTGGGCGACAAGGACCAGCTCGCCGCGGTCGAGTCGGGCGCGGTGTTCGCCGACCTGTGCGCCGACGCGCGCCTCACGCCGCCCTGCCGCGAGGCGCTGGCCGCGCTGACGGGCATCGACGCGGCACGGATCGAGCCCCCGGCCGGTGACGCCCCGCAGGACGCGCCGGCCCCGCAGGTGCTGGCCGACAGCGTGATCTGGTTCCGCCGCAACTTCCGCTTCGGCGCCGACTCCGGCATCGCGCGCCTGGCCGCGGCCGTGCGCGCCGGCGACGCACAAGGCGCCGTGCAGGCAGTGCGCGAGCACGCGGGCGCGCAGCTGCAGTGCGTGGAGGACAGCGGCAGCGCGCTGGGCGCCCACAGCCTGGCCGCACTCGTCGAGGGCTATGCCGGCTACGTCGACGCGCTGCTGCACGGCCCGCGCGATCCGCGCGCCGTGCTCGACGCGTTCGACCGCTTCCGCGTGCTGGCCGCGTTGCGCGACGGCCCGCGCGGGGTGGCCGGGCTCGACGCGCAGATCGCCCGGCGCCTGCGCGCACAGCTCGCGCCGCTCGATGCCGACCCCAGCGCGCCCTGGTACGCGGGGCGGCCGGTGCTGGTGCTGGCCAACGACCCGCTGCTCAAGCTCTACAACGGCGACGTCGGCATCGCCCTGCCGGGCGCCGACGGGCGCCTGGCGGTGCACTTCCCCGCCCCCGACGGCGGCACGCGCGCCATCGCGCCGCTGCGCCTGCCGCGCCACGAGAGCGCCTTCGCGATGACGGTGCACAAGGCGCAGGGCTCCGAGTTCGGCGCGCTGGCCCTGGTGCTGCCCGCGCGCGCCAGCCGCGTGCTCACGCGCGAGCTGCTCTACACCGCGGTGACGCGCGCCAGGGCCCAGGTCGTGCTGCACGGGCGGCTCGACGTGCTCGCCGCGGGCATCGCCGCCGCGACGCGGCGCCGCTCCGGCCTGCTCGACCGGCTGCGCGACGCGACGTGACGGTACGCGCGGGTCAGTGGCCCGCCGCCAGCGCCGGCGCGCCCATCAGCGCCTCGATGTCCGCCTCGGTGGTGTAGCCCTGCACCGACAGGCGCACGAAGGTGCGGCCGGCGTGCTGCGTGACCGGGATCTCGATGCGGCTCTCGCCGAACAGGCGCCGGCGCAGCGCCTCGGCGTCCTGCGCCGGCACGGGGATGGCCACCATCTGCGCGAAGTCGTCGTCACGGAACGGCAGCGCCAGCCCGAAGCGGCCGGCCAGCCGGTGTGCGGCGTGCGCCGCCATGGCATGGCAGCGCGCGCGCACCGCCGGCCAGTCGTGCGCGGCCTGGAAGTCGATCGCCGCCGGCACCGCGAGCCAGGCCGCCAGGTCGCGCGTGCCCTGCCACTGCAGGCGGCGCTCCAGCGTCGTGCGGCCGGTGTAGGCGTCGAACCCGGTGTGGCCCGAGACCTCGGCCGCGTAGCCCCAGCTCGTGACCGGCGCGTCGAGCAGCGCGTGGTGCTCCGGCCGCGCGTGCAGGAAGCCCGCGCCCTTGGGCGCGCACAGCCACTTGTGGCCGTTGCCGGTGTAGAAGTCCGCACCCAGCGCGTCGAGGTCGAGGTCGATCTGCCCCGGCGCGTGCGCGCCGTCGATGAGCGTGGCGATGCCGCGCTCGCGCGCCTTCGCGCACAGCTCGGCGAGCGGAAAGATCAGCGCCGTGGTGGAGGTGACGTGGCTGACGAAGATCAGCCGCGTGCGCGGCCCGGCCGCCGCCAGCACGCGCTCGGCGAAGGCCTCGCGCTCGAAGGGCAGCGGGACCTCGACGCGCCGGTACTGCGCGCCGCGCTGCGCGCACACGCGCTGCCAGGTGGCGTCGCAGGCGCCGTACTCGTGGTCGGTGGCCAGCACCTCGTCGCCCGCCGCGAGCGGGAACGAGCGCGCGACGATGTTCACCCCGGTGGTGGCGTTGGGCACGAACACCAGGTGCTCGGCCTGCGCGCCCAGGTAGCTCGCCAGCCGCTCGCGCGCGGCCTGCAGCAGCGCCGCCGAGCGCCGGCCGAGGAACTCCACCGGGTTGCGCTCCATCTCGCGCTGCCAGCCCTGGAAGGCGTCGAACACCGGCCGCGGGCAGGCGCCGAACGAGCCGTGGTTGAGGAAGACGACGCCGGGGTCGAGCAGGAACAGGTCGCGCATCGGTGTGCAGTATCGGCCCGCTGCGAGAAGCGCTATCGGCAGCGCGTCGTGGCCAACCTCAACCGGCGTGCGCAGCAACTCGGCCTGCAGATCGTGCCGATCGCCGCGCCGGCTTGATCAGCCAAAAATTCCTTCGACAGATCAACTACTTGGAAGGAGTTTCTTGAGAGGCATCACTTTGCAAGTGCCGCCGCGATCTCAACGCCAGCAGTACTGAGAACTACTCCCACGAAGAGCCAAACGGCACCAATTGCCGATATGTGAACGCCGCCAGTTGCGGTCATCTCGGTCAACTTCCGGTTCTCTTTGTCTTCCTGTTCCCGTTGACGGGCTTCTTCCGAGACGGAGGTCTTCAGCTTAGAAATCTCCTCATCCAGTTCCTTCTGTGTCGCACTAATACGGTCGTGCAACGCTCCAAAGTTCTTTTCGAGTGCCTCCAATCGTTGATCTACCGTGGCGTTCGGCGGTGTGCCATGGGTTACGTGTCCTCTGGCGCGGCCGAAGGCTGTTGCGGACGCGATGCC
>DASTJE010000238.1:0-8770 GCA_035716845.1 Burkholderiaceae bacterium | reverse complement strand
CACGCGCCCAGTACCACGTGCGCCAGATCTGCGTCGTGCTGAACCTGCAGCCGCTGACCCGCCCCGAAGTGTTCGCCAACGCCTACAACGGCAGCTTCGACGCCACGGGCGAGCTGATCGATCCCGCGGTGCAGGCGCTGGTGCGCGAGCAGATGGCCGCCCTGCAGGAGTGGACGCTGCGCCTGCGCCTGCCCCTGCCCGCCGCCCCCGCGGAAGCGGCCGCGCCGCTGCGCGTGGCGGCTTGACCTTCCCACACGGGCAAGGTCGAGACTGCCGCCACACCCCAACGAGGAGTCCCCCATGCACGCCAGCCAGGCCCATTCCACCCCCTTGCACCCATCGCACCTGCACCACGCGCATGCTCACCATGCGCACGGATCACGTCCGCACGCTGCGACCGGGCCCGTGATCACGCCCACCGTCACGCCCAGCCTCACGCGCATGGCCTTCTTCGCCACGCTGCACTGCCTGCTCGGTTGTGCGGTGGGCGAGGCGCTGGGCCTGGTGGTCGGTACCGCGCTCGGCTGGGGCAACCTCGAGACGACAGTGCTCGCCGTGGCGCTGGCGTTCGCCTTCGGCTACGCCTTCACGATCGTGCCGATGCGGCGCCGTGGCATGACGTGGCGCGCCGCCGCGCGCCTGGCGCTGGCCGCAGACACCGCCTCGATCGCGGTGATGGAGGTGGTGGACAACGCGGTGATGTGGTCGATCCCCGGCGCGATGGACGCCCACGTGACGAGCGCGCACTTCTGGGGCGCGATGGCGTTCTCCTTCGTGGTGGCGCTGCTGGCCGCCTGGCCGCTCAACCGCTGGCTGCTCGCGCGCGGCCAGGGCCACGCCCTGGTGCACGGGCACCACGGCGCGCACGCCCACTGAGCCTCAGGACGACACGCGGGCGGCGCGCTCGCCGCGTTCGGCGACCGCGCGCGCCAGCCCCGGAAAGATGAAGGCGTGCGCCGGCGCCATGGCGTGCCAGTACAGCAGGCCCTTGGCGCCGGCCGGGTGGAAGTGCGCGGTGACGATCACGCGGGTGCGCTGCGGCCCTTGCGGCTGCAGCTCGAAGGACAACGCCGCGGCGCCCGGCAGCCGCATCTCGGCCAGCAGCGTCAGCCGGCGCCCCGGCTCGAGCGCCACCACGCGCCAGAAGTCGACCGCATCGCCCAGCGCCAGCTCGGTGGGGTGGCGCCGCCCGCGCTTGAGACCGGTGCCGCCGGTCCACTCGTCGATGCGCCCGCGCAGCATCCACAGCGTGTCGAGGAAGTAGTAGCCGTTGTCGCCGCCGATGGACTGCACCACCGGCCACACCGCCTCGACAGGGGCCTCGGCGACCGCCTCGCCGTGCATGTGCTTGGCGTAGAAGGCGAAGTCGGCGCGCTGCCGGCGGTACACCATCGAGCCGTCGACCCAGCGCGCCGACGTGGCGCCGGAGGCCCGCGCCGGGCCGTGCGGCAGCCGCTCGACCTCGAGCGCGGCGCGCGCCGCCTCGCGGTAGGTCTGCAAGGGGATCGGCACCAGGGCGCGCAAGGCCGCGTCGTCGGCCAGCACGTCGTGCGACAGGCCCTCGATCAGCGCGCGCGCCACGTTGGCCGGCACCGCGGTGACGAGGTCGAGCCAGTACGAGGACAGGCGCGGCGTGAGCACCGGCACCGGCAGGATGACCGGGCGGCGCCCCACCAGCTCGCCGAACTGGCGCATCAGGTCCTCGTAGGTGAGCACCTCGGGCCCGCCGATGTCGAACACCGCGCCCGCAGCCGCCTCCAGGCGGGGCAGCCGCACCAGCACCTCCAGCACGTCGTCGAGCGCGACCGGCTGCGAGCGCGAGCGCACCCAGCGCGGCGTCACCATCGCCGGCAGGTGGAACACGAGGTCGCGGATCACCTCGAAGGCCGCCGAGCCGGGGCCGATGATCATCCCCGCGCGCAGCTCGGTCACCGGCACCGGGCCGGCGCGCAGCAGCTCGCCGGTCTCGGCGCGCGAGGCGAGGTGGGGCGAGGCGGCCTCGCGCGGGCGGATCCCGCCGAGATAGACGATGCGCTGCACGCCGGCCCGCGAGGCGGCCTCGCGGAAGGCGATGGCCGCCTCGCGGTCCAGGCGCGGGAAGTCGGGGCCGGCGGCCATCGAGTGCACCAGGTAGTAGGCGACGTCGATGCCGGCCAGCGCACGGTCCAGGCTCGTGGCGTCGAGCGCGTCGGCCGCCACCGTCTCGACGCCGATCCAGCCGCGCGCCTCCAGCGCCTCGGCGCGCCGTGCGGCCGCACGCACGATCCAGCCGCGTGCGGCCAGGCAGGGCACGAGGTGCGTGCCGACGTAACCGCTGGCACCCAGCACCAGCGCACGCGGGCGTTCAGTCAGCGGCATCGGGGTGGCGTCGGGCCGTGGCATTCACGGGCCCGATGATGCCTGCCCCGGCGAACCCTCAGCGGTAGCTCTGGTACACGCTGGCGCTGCCGTCCTTCTTGACCAGCACCACGTCGTAGGGCATCTTGCGGCCGCCGTACTGGGGCAGGTCCATCCCGGGCGAACCCAGCGGCATGCCCGGCACCGCGATGCCCACCACGCCGGCGGGCTTTTCCTTCAGCAGGCGCTTGACCTCGCGCGCGGGCACGTGGCCCTCGAGCGCATAGCCGTTGACCAGCGCGGTGTGGCAGGAGCCGTACTTCTCGTCGAGGCCCACGCGCTTGCGCACCGGCGCCGTGTCCGGCACGAGGTTGACCTTGGTGGCGAATCCGTTGGCCTGCAGGTGCTTGATCCAGTCGCCGCAGCAACCGCAGGTCGGGCTCTTCCAGACCTCCACCAGCGGCGCAGGGGCGGCGGTGCCGATGGCCGGCAGGGCCAGGGCGCCCAGGCCGAAGCCGATGGCCTCGCGGCGTGTGAGGGACAGGCGTGTCATCTTCAACCTCCGGTGCAACGCGTCGGTCGAACCGCGGCCGGCGCTTCGAGGGCATGATGCGCCCGCAGCGTCGCCGAAGCCTTGCGCTTCGTCAGGCGAAGCCGGCCGCACAGCCTCCTAGTGCGCGCTGCGGTGCACCAGCACCGGGGTCCGTGCGTGCGTCAGCACCTTGGCGGTTTCGCTGCCCAGCAGCAGGGCCGTCACGCCCTTGCGCCCGTGCGAGGCCATGAAGATCAGGTCGCAATGGCGCTTGACCGCCGTATCGACGATGGTTTCGGCCGGGTACTCGCTGGTGACGCTGAGCCCCTCGAAGGGCACGCCGGCGTCCTGCGCCGCCTTCTGGATCACGCCCAGGAAGCGCGCCGCGGCACGCTCGATCGCCGCGGCATGTTCCTCGGACGTCATCAGCCCCACCGGCATCAGGCCCTCGAACACCACCGGCGTGGGTGCCGGCGCCACGTACAGCGCGGTGACGCGCGCGCCCAGTGCGCTCGCCAGGTCGATGCCGGCACGCGCGGCACGTTCCGACAGCGGCGACCCGTCGGTGGGCAGGAGGATGTGCTGGTAGCTCATGGCAGTGACTCCCGATCCTTGCGGTGCGGCCTCAACGGCCCCAGGGCAGCACCCAGATGAGCATACCCAGGACGTAGCAGACGCTGGAGGACACGAGCGCGAAGGGCACGCTCCAGGCGAGGAACTCGCGCAGCGAGACCTTGCGCTTCTCCTCGCGCTCGCACAGGCTGACCGCGGCGAACAGCGCCGGCGCACCGGCCACCGTGAGGTTGCTGCCCAGCGTGCCGGACCACAGCAGCATCCACCACAGCGGCCAGGTGGCGACGCCTTCCTGGCCGAGGTCGCGGATCGTGTAGAGGAAGGTCAGGATGTAGGCGTCGTGCTCGACGATGCCCACGATGGGCACCGTGACCCAGTACATCAGCGTCGCGCCCAGCGCCAGGCTCTCGGTGAACATCGGGCGCAGCCAGGCCGCCAGCGCCTCGAGCAGGTGCATCTTCTCGAGCCCGCCCACCAGCGCGAACAGCGCGATGTAGAAGAAGATGGCGCGCCAGTCGAGCTCGCCCAGGATGTGCTCGAAGCTCGGCGCCTTGACGCGGTCGCCCAGCAGCTCGAGCACCAGCACGAGCGTGATGGCGCCGGTCATCGCGATGAAGCCGAGCTTGACACCCAGCACCTGGCGCAGGGCCATGCCCAGCACGGTGAGCAGGAACCAGGCCACGACGATGGTGGCGAACAGCTTGTTGGGGATGCGCGTCTCGATGCCCAGCGCCTCGGGATCGACCGCCGAGCGCGCGTGGCCGCGGAAGCCGTAGGCGTACATCGCCGCGAGCGTGGCGACGAAGGTGACGAGCAGGATCGGAAACGACGAGGGCCGGCCCTGGTGCCAGAAGAAGTCGCCGAACTCGGCGCCGGACACGCTGTGCAGCATCTGCGGCGGCAGGTCGCCCAGCAGCATCGCCGAGCCCATGAAGTTGGCCGAGAAGCCGATCATCAGCACCAGCGGCGTGATCGGCAGCTTGAGCGCGCGCGCCAGCGGCAGCGCCACCGGCGCCATCATCAGGATGACGACCACGTTGTCGACGAACATGGAGATGGTGCCGGCCAGCACCGAGAGGATCATCACCAGCAGGCCCGGGCGCCCGCCCGACAGGCGCAGCGCCTGCACCGACAGCCAGCTCGGCACCCCGGTCTTGCCGAAGTAGCTGGCAATCACCCAGACGCTGACCAGGATCGCCATCACGTTCCAGTCGACCAGGCCGAAGGCGTCGGTTTCGGTCATCACGCCGACCCAGACCATGACGGCCACGCCCAGCAGCCCGGCGATCGTCGCATCGATCGCGCTGGTGATCACCAGCACGATGCTGACCGCGAAGATCGCCAGCGCCGTCCATGCCATTGCACTCACGCCGGTCTCCCTCTACTTGACCAGCAGCACCGGCACCTTCGCCAGGTGGATGACCTTCATCGTCGTCGATCCCATCAGCAGGTCGGCCAACGCCCCGCGGCCGTGCGTGCCCATCGTGATCTGGTCGCAGTGCAGCGACTGCGCGAGCTGGGTCACCACCTCCGCCACGTGGCCGACGCCTTCGTGAATGCTGTAGCGGGCACCCGCGCGGTCGAGCAGCGCGCGCGCCTCGCGCAGCGCCTTCTCGGTCTCGCCGTGCCGGAACCCGTCGACCTGCTCGTGGCTGACGAACTGCGTCACGTCGCTCGACAGCGTGGGCTGCACGTGCACGAGGTGCAACTCCAGCTCTTCGGGCCTGGAGTAGAAGCCGCGCTTGGCGATCATCAGCTCCACTGCGCGCAGCGAGCAGGCAGAGCCGTCTACGGGAATCAGCACGCGCTTCATTGCAACTCCTTGCGCGGTGTGTTCAGGCGCCGGCGCGCTTGGCCTTGGGCGAGTGCATGTCGTGCAGTTGCAGCCGCGTGGCCTGCAGGCGCTCCGACACCACGCCCAGCATGCGGTACATGAAGGCAAAGCCGAAGGCCGGGTCGGCGCGGCAGGCCTCAAGCAGCGCCACGCCGTCGAAGGCGAGCGCTTCCACCGGCTCGAGCGCGCGCGCCTGGAAGTACTTGCCGCGGCCCATCAGCAGCGACGACCAGCCCAGTTCGTCGCCCGCGCCCAGCGTCTGCACGCGCAGCACGTGGTCGGGCTCCTGCATCTCGAGCGCGACGCGCCCCTTGACGATCAGGTAGAACTCGTGCGTGTCGTCGCCCTCCTTGAAGAGGACACGGTCGGCGTCGACGGCGACCTCGCGCGCGAGCGTGCGCAGCTTCTCGATGTGCTCGGGCCGGAACTCCTCGACGAAGGGATGCTTCTTGAGCACGGCAAGCAGGGTGGCGGCAGACATGGTGGTGCGATCCTCGTCTCGGTCTACAGGAAGGGCTTGGCCCGCTCGATCAGCTCCTCGAGGCCGGGCTCGTTGGGGTTGCGCGGTTTGCCGGGGTGGATGATGGCCACCTGGCAGGACTCTGCCGCTTCCACGAGTTCGCGGAAGGTGCCGGCATCGATGTCCTTGATGAACGCCTGCTTGTTGTCGTTGTACGCGAACATGCGCGGGTTGATCTGCTGGCACTCGTTGCAGCTTGGGCAGCGCGCGGTCTCGATCCAGGCCTCGTCCGACGGCGGCGCGGCGGCCGGCTCGGCCGGGGCGCTCGCGGCGGCGGGGGCGCTCGCGGCGGCGTCGGCCGGTGCCGGGCTCGCCGCGGCGGCCGGCGCGGCAGCGGCCTCGGCCGCGACGCGCGCGCGCTCGGCGGCCACCGCGCGCTCGGCGTGCGAATCGTGGATGCCGCCGTGCTCCTGCAGGCGGTGCCACAGCAGCAGGCAGGCGCGCGTGGCGCGCATCATGCGCGCATCCACCAGCACGCGCTGCAGGTGGTCGTCGGCGTCCACCGCCAGCAGGTAGGGCAGGCGCTGCGCCGCGGTCGCGTCGTCGAGTTCGAGCCAGTCGGCCACCGGCACCATGCCGTCGTGCCAGCGCGCACGCGGCACCACGGCGAAATGCGCCGCGTGACGGCGGTCGGTGAGGGCGAAGTCGGCGTAGGTGAAGTGCAGCGTCGCAGCCACGCGCTGCAGCGCCTCGTCGGCGTACTCGAAGCGTTCCTGCGGCCAGTCGGCCTCGGGGTCGCGGTTGCCCAGCAGCGAGAAGCGCGTGGCCCAGTTGGTGCCGGCCGCCGCGTCGTACGTGAAGGCCGGGAAGGCGCGCGACTCCTGCGCCGCCGCCGCCGTCAGGTAGCGCGGCAGGTCGCCGGCCGGCGCCGGCGAGCCGGCGAACACCGCGAACAGGGCCGGGCTGCGGCTGGCCATGCCGCGCGCCACGTCCTCGCGCAGCGCGCTCAGGCTGGCGCTCGCGGCCTGCAGCACGAACATGCCGCCCAGGCCCATCGCCGTGGTGGCCAGGCGCGCGGCGCGCACGCCGAAGGCGAAGTGCCCGGTGCCGATCGACGCCTCCTCGAGCAGGTCGCTCACCTGCACCAGCACCTTCACCGGCATGCCGGCCGACAGCATGTCCAGCAGCGCCGCGTTCTCCGGCGCGTCGTTGCGCTCGGGCGGGATGCACACCAGGTAGTCGGGCAGCAGCGCCAGGTCGGCCGGCGTCAGCGAGGCGGCGTCGTAGCGCGCGAACAGCGCGTCGTGCTCGGCCTCGATGTAGCGGCCCTCGGACTCCAGCTCGGCCACCGCCAGCGCCTTGACGAGTTCCACCACCGCCGGCAGGCGCGCGCGGTAGGCCTCGGCGGCGCCGGCGCAATCGGCGAACACGAAGCCGTCGGGCAGCGCGCTGGCGGCGCGCTCGCCCGGCCAGAAGGCCTGGCCCGAGAGCACGCGCAGCGCCCACTCGATGCGCTCGCGGCGCGCCGGCGGCAGCTCGTCGGCCGGCGCTCGGCGCGCCACCAGGCGCGACATCACGTCGAAGTCGAACGCGTCGCGGTGCGCACCGCCCATGGCCTCGCGCAGCGCCTGGGGCTGCTGGCCGGCCTGCGAGTGCACCCAGGCCGCGCGCCGGATGTCCGACAGGCGGCGCATCAGCGCGTCGACCGCGGCGCGGAAGCCGCGTGCCTTGGCCAGCTGCGCATGGCGCCAGGCCTGCGTCAGCAATCGCGCCGGCAGGCGTTCGTCGCAGTCGACCAGCACGCCGTCGACCTTGAGCGACTCGCCCGCCTGCACCAGCGCGCGCGCCAGCGCCGGGTCGGCGTCGGCGCCCGCGCGCGCGGCCGCGTCGGCCCACAGCCCGCGCAGCGTGCCGGTCTCGCCCTGCAGCACGGCGCGCCGGATCTCGCGCTCGAGCCGCAGCAGGTGCCGGCGCAAGCGCTCGCCCTCGATGCCGCGCGGCGCCAGCTCGCCGGCCAGCCGGCTCACGATGGCCGACAGCGGCACGGCGTGGCCGTCGTCGCCCGGTTCGTCGATCAGCACCAGCGGGAAGTCGTAGCGCAGCCGCGCGAGGTCGCGGTAGGGAGCCAACAGCGCGGGCCGCAGGCCGGCGCCCTCGACGCTCGCCAGGCCGGCGCCGCTGCGCTGGCCCGTGGTGTGGAACAGCAGTTGGTCTTGGTAGGAGACGGGTGCGTCCATCATGAATTCACTCGGGCCAGATCGTGTACTTGTCGAGCTCGGCCTCGAGGCCGGAGCGCGTGAGCTCGGGGGAGCGCGGCGCACCGGCGCCGCGCAGGTCCTCGTAGCAGGGGATCTCGGGGTTGTGGTACAGGATGCCCACCGGGATCGGATCCTCGACGCTGGCGATCTCGCGCGCGGCGTTGAGGTCCAGCGGGTCGTGCTCGCGCTGCGTGCGGTAGACGCGGCTGACCTCGGCGCCGGGCTGCAGGCCGTTGGCGTGCGTCAGCAGCAGCGTGCGGCCCGGGTCGTGCAGCCAGGGCTCGAACATCTTGGGCAGGAACTCGGGGCAGCGCTGGATCACGCGCACGAACGAGAAGCCGCGGTGGTGGAAGGCACGGCGCACGATGTCGTAGAGCTGCTCGGGCATCCAGTCCACCGCCTGGGCCACGAAGGAGGCGTTCTGCACCCCCAGCGTCACGGTCAGGGGGTTGAGCGCCTCGAGCACCGCGCCGCGCGGCGTGGTGTTGCTCTTCAGGCCCTGCGGCGAGGTCGGCGAGGCCTGCTTCTTGGTCAGCCCGTAGACATGGTTGTCGTGCAGGATGACCGTGAGGTTCATGTTGTAGCGGATGGCGTGGATCCAGTGCGCCGCGCCGATCGAGCAGCAGTCGCCGTCGCCGGTGTTGACGAACACGTGCAGGTCGGGCCGCGCCATCTTCACGCCCTCGGCCAGCGGGAAGGCGCGGCCGTGGATGCCGTGGAAGCCGTAGGTGCGCATGTAGTGCGGGAAGCGGCTCGAGCAGCCGATGCCCGAGACG
>DASTJE010000237.1:0-2360 GCA_035716845.1 Burkholderiaceae bacterium | reverse complement strand
GCGGCGCACCCACCGTGACGGTCAGGCCGTCGACGGTGTCGCCGCTGGCGATGCTGCGCACCGTGCCGTCGGACAGGCGCGTCAGCAGGTACTGGCCGGCGTTGGCCGGGTCGGCCTCGAGGCGGTACTCGCTGGCCACCAACGCCGACGCATCGGCGATGGCCAGCGACACACCGCCGGCCGTGAAGTTGCCGCCGGCGTCGCGGGCGTTGGTCGCCTCCGGCAGCGCCTGTGGCGCCCCGACGGCGAACAGGGGCGCCCCGGCCGCTGGCGGGCTGCGCAAGTCCAGGCCCAGGGCCTGCTGCTCGTTCAGGCGCGTCGCGAGGGCCGCGGCCATCATGCCGATGCCGCTGCGTGCGGCCACCAGGTCCTGGTCCTGGAACCGCAGCAGGCCGCCGATGCTGCCGGCGCCGAGCAGGGCCGCGTCGATGGGGCGCGACAAGCCGCCCTCGACGATCGACAGCGCCTGGCGCTGCGAGTCGAAGGCGTCCGGCGTGAGCTGCAGCTGCGCCGCGTTGCGCCCGAGCACGAGCTGCTGGCCGCCGGCGACGAACACCCCCAGCGTGCCGTCGTCGGCCGCGATCGTGGTGACCTGCACGAAGCCGCTCAGCTCGGAGACGAGGCGGTCGCGCTCGTCGAGCAGGTCGTTGGAGGTGTGGCCGCTGCCGTAGGTGGCGGCGATCTGGTCGTTGACCTGCGCGATGCGCTGGGCCAGCTCGTTGACCTGGGCCACCGAGTTGCGCAGGTCCTGCGTCACGCCGTTCTGCAGCACGTCGAGCTGGCGCCCCGTCTCGGCGAAGCGCGCGGCCAGGTCCTGCGCGCGCGACAGCACCACCTGGCGCGCCGAGGCGTCCTGCGGGTTGCTGGCCACGTCCACCAGCGCGTTGAGCAGCTGTCCGGCCGCGTAGCCCAGGCCCTGCTCGCCGGGCGGGAACAGGGCCTCCAGGCGCGAGAGGTGCTCCAGGCGCGCCTGGTCGGCCTCGGCCAGCGAGCGCGCGACGGCGGCCTCGCGCGTCAGGAACGCATCGTGCGCGCGCGTCACGGTGGCCACGTCGACGCCCTTGCCGAAGAAGCCGGCCCCGGTGAACTGGCCCTGCGCCGTCGCGAGCTCGACCTGCTGGCGCGAGTAGCCCTCGACGTTGGCGTTGGCGATGTTGTGGCCGGTGGTCTGCAGCGCGGCGTAGTTGGCGAACATCGCCCGCACGCCGATCGAAAGAAGGCCCGATCCGCTCATGGCACCCTGCCTCAGGCCAGCGAGCGCTGCAGCCGCAGCGTGGTGTTGATGACGCGCCCGAGCTTGTCGGCGTAGGCCGGGTCGGTGGCGTAGCCGGCGCGCTGCAGGCCCTGCGCGAAGCGCTTCGCGTCGGCGGCCTGCGCCACCACCTCGCGGTAGCGCGGGCTCGTCTTCATCAGGCGCGCGTAGTCGGCGAACGATTCCTCGTAGCTCGAGTAGGCGCGGAAGGCCTGCACCGTCTTGCGCGCCTGGCCGTTCACGACCTCGGTGGTCGTCACGCGCGCCACCGGGCCGTTCCAGTCGGCTCCCGCCTTGATGCCGAACAGGTTGAAGCTGTTGGAGCCGTCGGCCATGCGGATCGCCTTCTTGCCCCAGCCGGTCTCGTGCGCAGCCTGCGCCACCATGAAGGTGGCCGGGATGCCCGTCTCGTTCTCGGCCCGGCGTGCCGCCTCGGTGTGCAGCGCGACGAACTCGCCGGCGCTGGCCGGGGCGCGCAGCGGCGTGGTCTGGCTCACGCGGTTGACGGCCGGCGCCGCCTTGGCCGCCTCGGTGGCCGTGCCCATCTGGCGCTCGAGCTGGCGCACGATGGCGTCCGACAGCCCGCCCTTGAGGCCGCTCATGCGGGTGGCGAACTCGGTGTCCAGCATCTCGGTGCCCAGCTGCGTGCCCTCGTTGTCGAGCAGGCCGGTGCTCTGCGTGGCCTGGCGCATCGACTTCATCAGCTCCTGCATGAAGAGCGACTCGAACTGCTTGGCCGCCTCCTTGACGGCGGCCTTCGGGTCCTGCGACGCGGCCCCGCGCAGGGCGCCGAGTTGATCGATATTCATGCGCGCCTCCAACAGACGCCGTCCGCAGCATCAGTCAAGCAGACGCCGCGGATCCGGCTTTGCCGGTCCGCTGGCGTCGCCCCCCTGGGGGGGCGGCCGAAGGCCGTACAGGGGGGGGTCATATCACCTCGATCTCGGCTTGCAGCGCGCCCGCACTTTTCATCGCCTGCAGGATGGCCAGCAGGTCCTGCGGCGTGGCGCCCAGCGCGTTGAGCGCCTTGACCACGTCGGCCAGCTTCGCGCCGGCGGGCATCTGCACCAGCGAGCCGGCCTGCTGGGTGATCGCGATGTCGGCCTTG
>DASTJE010000236.1:0-3041 GCA_035716845.1 Burkholderiaceae bacterium | reverse complement strand
GGCCTTGAACTCGCCCCCGAAACGCTCCGCACCGATCTTGGTCAGCGCCGCCGTCAGCGTCGTCTTCCCGTGATCCACGTGACCAATCGTCCCCACGTTCACGTGCGGCTTGGTGCGCTCAAATTTGGCCTTGGACATGACTCAAACCCTATGCTTGTCGGACCCGTCCGGCGGGCGTTATTGGTTGATGACCTTCTGGGCGACGCTGCTCGGCGCCTCCAGATACTTGCTGAATTCCATCGAATACGTGGCGCGACCCTGGGTAGCCGAACGCAGGTCCGTGGCGTAGCCGAACATCTCGGCGAGCGGCACCTCGGCGCGCACCAGCTTGCCGGCCGGCGAGTCGTCCATGCCCTGGATCATGCCGCGGCGACGGTTGAGATCCCCGACCACGTCGCCCATGTAATCCTCGGGCGTCACCACCTCGACCTTCATGATCGGCTCGAGCAGCACCGGGCTCGCCTTGCGGGTGCCTTCCTTGAAGGCCATGGAACCGGCGATCTTGAACGCCATTTCGTTCGAGTCGACATCGTGGTACGAACCGTCGAACAGCGTGACCTTGACGTCCACCACCGGATAGCCGGCCTGGATGCCGTTGCCGAGCGCTTCCTGCACGCCCTTGTCGACGGCTGGGATGTATTCGCGCGGCACCACGCCGCCGACGATGCCGTTCTCGAACTGGTAACCGCTGCCGGCCTCGCGCGGCTCGATGCGCAGCCACACGTGACCGAACTGGCCGCGGCCGCCGGTCTGGCGCACGAAACGACCTTCCTGTTCCACCGACTTGCGGATGGTTTCGCGGTAGGCCACCTGCGGGGCGCCGACGTTGGCCTCGACCTTGAACTCGCGCCGCATGCGGTCGACGATGATCTCAAGGTGCAGCTCGCCCATGCCGGAGATGATGGTCTGGCCGGACTCCTCGTCGGTGCGTACCCGAAACGACGGGTCTTCCTGCGCCAGCTTCTGCAGCGCGAGGCCCATCTTCTCCTGGTCGCTCTTGGTCTTCGGCTCGACGGCCACCGAGATCACCGGCTCCGGGAACTCCATGCGCTCCAGCGTGATCACGGACTTCTCGCTGCACAGCGTGTCGCCGGTGGTGACGTCCTTCAGACCCACCGCAGCCGCGATGTCGCCGGCGCGCACTTCCTTGATTTCTTCGCGGCTGTTGGCGTGCATCTGCAGGATGCGGCCGATGCGCTCGCGCTTGCTCTTGACCGGGTTGTAGACGCTGTCGCCCGAGCTGAGCACGCCCGAGTAGACACGGAAGAAGGTCAGCGTGCCGACGAACGGGTCCGTTGCGATCTTGAACGCCAGCGCCGAGAACGGCGCCTCGTCGTCGGCAGCGCGGCTGTCTTCCTGCTCGCGCTCGTCGGTGCCGCGCACCGCCGGCTTGTCGACCGGCGACGGCAGCAGCTCGACCACCGCATCGAGCATGGCCTGCACGCCCTTGTTCTTGAACGCGGAGCCGCACAGCATCGGCACGATCTCGCCGCGCAGCACCCGCGCACGCAGACCGCGGCGAATCTGCTCGTCCGACAACTCGCCCTGCTCGAGGTAGAGCTCCATCAGCTCCTCGTCGGCCTCGGCGGCAGCTTCCACCATCTTTTCGCGGTACGACTCGCAGTCCGCCTTCATGGCGTCCGGAATAGCGCGCGGCTCGTAGCTCATGCCCTGCGTGGCGTCATCCCAGTAAATGGCGCGCATGCCGATCAGGTCGACCACGCCCTCGAAATTCTCTTCAGCACCAATCGGCAGCTGGATCGGCACCGGGTTCGCGCCCAGACGGTTCTTGACCTGGTCCACGACGCGCAGGAAGTTGGCCCCGGCCCGATCCATCTTGTTCACGAAGGCAAGACGCGGCACGCCATACTTGTTGGCTTGGCGCCATACCGTCTCGGACTGCGGCTCGACACCACCGACCGAGCAGAACACCGCCACGGCGGCGTCCAGCACGCGCAGCGAACGCTCCACCTCGATGGTGAAATCGACGTGGCCGGGCGTGTCGATGATGTTGATGCGGTGCTGCGGGAACTGCTTGTCCATGCCCTGCCAGAAGCAGGTGGTGGCCGCAGACGTGATGGTGATGCCGCGCTCCTGCTCCTGCTCCATCCAGTCCATGGTTGCGGCGCCGTCGTGCACCTCGCCCATCTTGTGCGACACGCCGGTGTAGAACAGGATGCGTTCCGTGGTGGTCGTCTTGCCGGCATCGATGTGGGCCATGATGCCGATATTGCGGTAACGCTCGATCGGGGTGGTACGCACGACTGGATACTCTGTCGGGTCGGAAACGTGAGCCGCTGCTTACCAGCGGTAGTGCGAGAAGGCCTTGTTGGCTTCGGCCATGCGGTGCGTGTCCTCACGCTTCTTTACGGCCGCGCCGCGGTTCTCGGCGGCATCGCCGATCTCGCCGGCCAGACGCAGCGCCATCGACTTCTCGCCGCGCTTGCGGGCAGCATCGATCAACCAGCGCATGGCCAGCGCCTGCTGACGCGACGGGCGCACCTCGGTCGGAACCTGGTAGTTGGCACCACCGACGCGGCGCGACTTCACCTCGACCAGCGGGCCGATGTTGGTCAACGCCTGACGCACCTTGTCCAGCGGATCGCCGCCGGCTTTTTCACCCAGGCGATCCAGGGCACCGTAGACGATCGCCTCGGCGACCGACTTCTTGCCGTCGTTCATGATCACGTTGATCAGCTTGGCCAACACCTTGTCACCGAACTTGGGGTCCGGGAGGATGTCGCGCTTGGCTGGAACTCGTCGTCTCGACATGGGCGAATCTCTGGCAAATCAGGAAAGCTCACCCGGCACGGGCCCGGGCTTGGGCAAATCGATCAGCTCTTGGGGCGCTTGGCGCCGTACTTGGAACGGCCCTGGCGACGATCCTTGACACCGGTGGTGTCGAGCGTGCCGCGCACCGTGTGGTAGCGCACGCCGGGCAGGTCCTTGACGCGGCCGCCGCGGATCAGCACCACCGAGTGCTCCTGCAGGTTGTGGCCCTCACCGCCGATGTAGGTGGTGACCTCAAAGCCGTTGGTCAG
>DASTJE010000235.1:0-11805 GCA_035716845.1 Burkholderiaceae bacterium | reverse complement strand
GCCAGCGGCGTGCGCTCGCCCATCGCCATCGCCTCGCCGCGCAGTCCGCGGTAGTCGGCCAGCGTCACCGCGCAATCGGCCACCGGCACCTGCCACGGGCCGACCATCGGGTCGCGGTGGCTCAAGCCGCCCACGGTGCGGTCGCCGATGGTGACGAGGAAGCGCTTGGACGCCACCGTCGGATGGCGCAGCACGTCGAAGGCGACCTGGTCGAGCTTGACGCCGGTCAGGTCGAGCGGCGCCTCGGCGCGGGCCACACGGGCCACGTCACGCTGCATCTTGGGTGGCTTGCCCAGCAGCACGTCCATCGGCATGTCGATGGCCTGCGTCGTCTCATCGGCCAGCACGAGATGGGGCGCGTCGGTGGCCACACCCACCACCGCGAACGGACAGCGCTCGCGCGCACACATCTGCTCGAACAGGGGCAGCGCCGCCGGGTCGAGCGCGATCACGTAGCGCTCCTGGCTCTCGTTGCACCAGATCTCCTTGGGGGCGAGGCCGGTCTCCTCCAGCGGCACCTTCGACAGGTCGAAGCGCGCACCCTTGCCGGCGCCGTCCACCAGCTCGGGGAAGGCATTGCTGATGCCGCCGGCGCCCACGTCGTGGATCGCGAGGATCGGGTTGTTCGCCCCCAGCGCCCAGCAGTGGTTGATCACCTCCTGGGCGCGGCGCTGGATCTCGGGGTTGCCGCGCTGCACGCTGTCGAAATCGAGTGCCGCGGTGTTGCTGCCGGCGGCCATCGAGCTCGCCGCGCCACCGCCCATGCCGATGCGCATGCCGGGCCCGCCGAGCTGCACCAGCAGGGTGCCCGCGGGGAACACGATCTTGGCCGTCTGGCCCGCGTCGATCGACCCGACCCCGCCGGTGATCATGATCGGCTTGTGGTAGCCGCGCCGCACGCCGGCGACGTCCTGCTCGAAGACGCGGAAGTAGCCGCCCAGGTTGGGGCGGCCGAACTCGTTGTTGAACGCCGCGCCGCCGAGCGGGCCCTCGGTCATGATCTGCAGCGCGCTGGCGATGTGCTCGGGCCTGCCCACCGGCCGTCGCTCCCAGGGCTCGGCCGTCCCGGGCAGGTGCAGGTTCGACACCGAGAAGCCGGTCAGCCCCGCCTTGGGGCGCGCGCCACGGCCGGTGGCCCCTTCGTCGCGGATCTCGCCGCCGGCGCCGGTCGAGGCGCCGGGATGGGGCGAGATGGCGGTCGGGTGGTTGTGCGTCTCGACCTTCATCAGCACGTGCGCCGTGACCTCGCGCGCACCGTAGGCCGCGGCGTTGGTGAAGCCCTGCGGCAGCCAGCGCTCGACCGGCCCGCCTTCCATCACCGCGGCGTTGTCGGCGTAGGCGATCACCGTGTGCTGCGGCGAGGTCTTCTCGGTGTGGCGGATCATGCCGAACATCGACAGCGGCTGGCGCTGGCCGTCGATGGTGAACTCGGCATTGAAGATCTTGTGCCGGCAATGCTCGCTGTTGGCCTGCGCGAACATCATCAGCTCGACATCGCTCGGGTTGCGCGCGAGGCTGCGGAAGGCCTCGCCAAGGTAATCGATCTCGTCGTCCGACAGCGCCAGGCCGAACTCGACGTTGGCGCGCTCGAGCGCGGCGCGGCCCGCGCCCAGCACGTCCACGTGCGCCATCGGCTCGGCCTCGCGCGCGTCGAAAAGGTGGCGCGCGGCCTCGCGCTCGAAGGCCACGCTCTCGGTCATGCGGTCGTGCAGCAGCGCCGCCGCGGCCTGCAGTTCCTCCGTCGACAGCGGCTTGCCGCCGAGCAGGCCGGCCTTCAGCTGCAGCCGGAATTCGGTGACGCGCTCGACGCGGTGCACGTCCAGACCGCAGTTGTGGGCGATGTCGGTCGCCTTGCTGGCCCAGGGCGACACCGTGCCCAGGCGCGGCATCACCACGACGAGCGTGCCATCGGCGCCCGCGGGCGCCGGCTCGCCGTAGTGCAGCAGCGCGGCCAGGCGGTCCTGCGCCGCGCGGTCGAGCGCGGCGTCGCTCCACACCCAGTGCACGTGGCGCGCGCTGACGCCGACGATGCGGGGGCAGGCCTCGACGAGGCGGGCCAGCAGCCCCTGGGCGCGGAAGGCGGACAGGGCATTGCCGCCCTCGAAGTGCAGCAGGTGCTTGGGCGCGGAAGTCATGCGAGTCGGGGGAGCACCCGCACACGGCGCGGGCTTCAAGGGACAGAGGCGCGATTTTACGGAGCGAATGGGATAATCCGCGCCGCCATGCCAGCCCCCTGCTCACCATCGTTCGCTGCCCCCCGAGGGGGCGCTTGCTCGCTTGGGGCGGCCCGGCGCTCGCAAGTGCAACCCCCCGGCGAACAGTCGTTCGCTGCCCCCCGAGGGGGCGCTTGCTCGCTTGGGGCGGCCCGGCGCTCGCAAGCATGACCATCTCGCTCAAGACGCCCGCCGACATCGAGGCCATGCGCATCGCGGGCCGGCTCGCGTCCGAGGTGCTGGACTTCCTCACGCCGCACGTCAGGCCGGGCGTCACGACGCGGGAGATCGACCGGCTCGCCCACGACTACATGGTCGGCGTGCAGGGCACGGTGCCGGCCACGCTGAACTACCAGCCGCCGGGCTACCCGCCCTATCCTGCGTCGCTGTGCACCTCGATCAACCACGAGGTCTGCCACGGCATCCCGAACGAGCGTCAGCTCAAGAGCGGCGACATCGTCAACATCGACGTCACCGTCATCACGAAGGACGGCTGGCACGGCGACAACAGCCGCATGTTCATCGTCGGCGAAGGCAGCATCGCGGCGCGGCGCCTGTGCCAGATCACCTTCGAGGCCATGTGGAAGGGCATCGCCCGGGTGCGGCCCGGCGCGCGCCTGGGCGACGTGGGCCACGCGATCCAGATGTACGCCGAGCACCATGGTTTCTCGGTGGTGCGCGAGTTCTGCGGCCACGGCATCGGCCAGCGCTTCCACGAGGAGCCGCAGGTGCTGCACTACGGCCGCCCGGGCACGCTGGAGGAACTGGTGCCCGGGATGGTGTTCACGATCGAGCCGATGATCAACGCCGGCCGCCGCGAGATCCGCGAAGACCGCAAGGGCGGGCACTACGACGGCTGGACCATCGTCACCAAGGACCGTTCCCTGTCGGCCCAATGGGAGCACACGGTGCTGGTCACCGAGACCGGCTACGAGGTGCTGACGGTGTCGGCGGGCAGCCCGCCGGCGCCCGACTTCGCGAGCGCCGGTTACGGCGCGGCCGCGGCGGCTGCCCTGACGGCCTGACGCGGCCATGGCGGTGCAGGTGCAGCCGGCACCCGCTGCGTCGCCGGCCGCGCGCGCACGTCTGCAGCTGGCCGCCGACAAGACCGCCCTGCTGGAGCGCTTCGCCGCCGCCCGCGCCAGCGTTCAGGCGGCCACCCGGCTGATCCGCGACCTGACGCGACTGACGGACCGCACCCTGACCGCGCTGTGGACGGCCAGCCTGCTGCCGGGCGAGGCGGCGCTGGTGGCGGTGGGCGGCTATGGGCGCGGCGAGCTGTTTCCGTACTCCGACGTCGACGTGCTCGTCCTGCTGCCCGACGGCACCGACACCGAGGCGGTCCGCCCCGCCATCGAGCGCTTCATCACCGCGTGCTGGGACACCGGGCTGGAAATCGGCTCGTCGGTGCGCACGGTCGACGAGTGCATCGCCGAATCCGGGCGCGACGTCACGGTCCAGACCGCACTGCTGGAAGGCCGCCACGTCACCGGGGCGCGCCGCCTGTCGTCACGGTTGCGGCGGCGCCTGGACGCGGCGATGGATCCGCAGGGCTTCCTGCGCGCCAAGACGCTGGAGATGCAGCAGCGGCACATCAAGTTCCAGGACACGCCGTACGCGCTGGAACCCAACTGCAAGGAAAGCCCGGGCGGCCTGCGCGACCTGCAGCTGCTGATCTGGGTCGCGCGCGCGGCCGGGTTCGGCCGCAGCTGGAGCGAGCTGGCCGCCAAGGGGCTGGCCACGCCCTTCGAGTTGCGCCAGCTGCAGCGCAACGAGGGCGTGCTGAAGATGATCCGCGCCCGTCTGCACCTGCTCGCGGGCCGGCGCGAGGACCGCCTGGTGTTCGACCTGCAGACCGCGGTGGCGCAGAGCTTCGGCTTCAGGCCGGCGCAGGGCCAGCGCGTGTCGGAACAGCTGATGCGGCGCTACTACTGGGCTGCCAAGGCGGTGGTGCAGCTCAACCAGATCCTGATGCTCAATCTGGAGGAGCGCATCCTGGGCAGCGGCACGCAGCCGATGCACCCGATCAACGAGCGCTTCTACGACCGCGACGGCCTGCTGGAGGTGGCCGACGACGAGCTGTACCGGCGCGAGCCGCACGCCATCCTCGAGACCTTCCTGCTCTACCAGCAGGTGCCCGGGCTGAGCGGCCTGTCGGCGCGCACGCTGCGCGCGCTCTACAACGCGCGCGCCACCATGGACGCGGCGTTCCGGCGCGACCTCAGCAACCGGGCCCGCTTCATCGAGATCCTGCAGCAGCCCAAGGGGCAGACCCACGTGCTGCGCCTGATGAACCAGACCTCGGTGCTCGGTCGCTACCTGTGGGTGTTCCGCCGCATCGTCGGCCAGATGCAGCACGACCTGTTCCACGTCTACACGGTGGACCAGCACATCCTGATGGTGGTGCGCAACGTGCGGCGCTTCCTGATCCCCGAGCATGCGCACGAGTACCCCTTCTGCTCGCAGCTGGCGGCGCAGTTCGAGCGCCCCTACGTGCTCTACGTGGCGGCGCTGTTCCACGACGTGGCCAAGGGCCGCGGCGGCGACCACTCGGCGCTCGGCGCCGCGGAGGTGCGCCGCTTCTGCCGCACGCACGGCGTCGAGCGCGAGGACACGCGCCTGATCGAGTTCCTGGTGCGCGAGCACCTGACGATGAGCCACGTGGCGCAGAAGGAGGACGTCGCCGACCCCGAGGTGATCGCCGCCTTCGCCGCGCGCGTGGGCGATGCGCGCACGCTCACGGCGCTGTACCTGCTGACGGTGGCCGACATCCGCGGCACCAGCCCCAAGGTATGGAACGCCTGGAAGGGCAAGCTGCTGGAGGACCTGTACCGCCTGACGCTGCGCGCGCTGGGCGGCGCGCTGCCCGGCATGGACGCCGAGATCGAGCAGCGCAAGGCCGAGGCGCGGTCGCTGCTGGCGCTGGCCTCGCAGCTGCCCGACACCGAGACGCCGCTGTGGAACACGCTCGATCCCGGCTACTTCATGCGCCACGACCCGGCCGACGCGGCCTGGCACGCGCGCGTGCTGTGGCGCCACCTGCAGACCGACGCGCCGGTGGTGCGCGCGCGCGTCTCGCCGCTGGGCGAGGGGCTGCAGGTGCTGGTCTACGCGCCCGACGTGCCGGACCTGTTCGCGCGCATCTGCGGCTACTTCGACAACGCCGGCTTCTCGGTGCTCGACGCCAAGGTCCACACCTCGAAGACCGGCTACGGCCTGGACACCTTCCTCGTCGTGCACCCGCAGGTCGACCCCGGCGACCAGGGCGGCTACCGCGACCTGATCTCGCTGGTGGAAACGCAGCTCGTCAAGGCGCTGGCCGCCACCGGGCCGCTGCCCGAGCCGCGGCGCGGCCGCGTCTCGCGGCGCGTGCGCAGCTTCCCGGTGACGCCGCGCGTCACGCTGCGCCCCGACGAGCGCGGCCAGCGCTGGCTGCTGTCGGTCAGCACGAGCGACCGCAGCGGCCTGCTGTACGCCATCGCGCGCGTGCTGGCGCGTCACCACATCAACCTGCAGCTGGCCAAGATCTCGACGCTGGGCGAGCGCGTGGAGGACAGCTTCCTGATCGACGGCGCGGAGCTGCAGCACAACCCGACCCAGCTGGCGATCGAGAGCGAATTGCTCGACGCGCTGGCGCCGCCGGCGACCTGATGGCGCAGCGCCGGAGCCCCGCGTGAGCCTCGTCGTGATCACCGCGGCCGAGGCGGCCGCGCGCCTGGACGATTTCGACACCGTGGTCGACGCGCGCTCGCCGGCCGAGTACGCCGACGACCACCTGCCCGGCGCCGTCAACTGGCCGGTGCTCGACGACGACGAGCGGCGCGAGGTGGGCACCGAATACAAGCAGGTCTCTGCGTTCGATGCACGCAAGCGCGGGGCGGCGCTGGTGGCGCGCCGCATCGCCGAGCACCTGGAGGCGCACGTGCTCGAGCGGCCGCGCGGCTGGCAGCCGCTCGTGTACTGCTGGCGCGGAGGGCAGCGCAGCGGCACGCTGGCCTGGTTCCTCGACCAGATCGGATTCCGCACCCACGTGCTGCGCGGCGGCTACAAGGCCTTCCGTGCCCTCGTGCGCGAGCAGCTCGCCACCCGGCCCGCGGCACTCGACTTCGTGGTGATCGCCGGCCGCACTGGCAGCGGCAAGACGCGCCTGCTGCAGACCCTGGCCGCGCAGGGGGCCCAGGTGCTCGACCTCGAGGGATTGGCGCGCCACCGCGGCAGCGTGCTGGGCGGACTGCCGTCCGAGCCGCAGCCGCCGCAGAAGGCCTTCGACACGGCGCTCTGGGACGCGCTGCGGCGGCTCGACGCGGCGCGCCCGGTGTTCGTCGAGAGCGAGAGCCGCAAGATCGGCCAGCTGCACCTGCCCGAGGCGCTGATCGAGCGCATGCGCACGCACGGCCGCTGTGCCTTCGTGAACTTGCCCGACGCCGCGCGCGTTCAGCTGCTGCTCGAGGAGTACGGGTTCTTCGCCGGCCAGGTGGATCGCTTCTGCGCCCACCTCGATTCGCTGGTCGAACTGCGGGGCCGTCAGACGGTGGTCCGCTGGCAGGCCCTGGCGCGTGCCGGCCATTGGGGCGAGGTGTTCGACGAGCTGATGCGCCAGCACTACGACCCGCTGTACACGCGCTCGATGGCACACAACTTCGCCGGCCTGTCCGCCGCGCATCCGGTCGAGCTGCGCAGCGCGGATGCGCCAGCGCTCGACGCCGCCGCACGCGACCTGATCGCCTGGGCCGGCTGATCGCGCGCAAGGGACCGCGTCCGGGCGCGTGCATGATGCGCGCTCATGAGCGCCGCGCCCCCCGCCCCCACCGTCGCCCCGCTGACCCTGGCCCACCCCTGGCGCTGGCTCGCGCTCGGTGCGCGCGACCTGGCCCGGGCGCCCTGGCCAGGCCTGTCGCACGGCCTCACGCTGTCGCTGTTCGGCCTGTTCGTGTTCGGCCTGCTGCACGACCGCTTCTGGGCCCTGGCCGGCGCCTTCAGCGGCTTCATGCTCGTGGCGCCGGTGCTGGCCACCGGCCTGTATGCCGTCAGCCGCGCCCTCGAGCAAGGCGCGCCGCGCGGCGCATGGCCGACCCTGCGCATCGCGATCGCCGCCTGGTGGCCGCGCGGCGCGCAGGCACACCGCCTGATGCGCTTCGGTGCCCTGCTCGCGCTGGCCGGCACCGGCTGGGTGCTGACCTCCGCAGCCTTCGTCACCGGATTCGCACCGCGCGCGATCGACAACCCCGCCGACTTCGTGCGCCACGTCGTGCTGGCCGAGCACGGCTGGGTGTTCGAGGGCTGGGTGGCGCTGGGCGGGCTGCTGGCCGCGCCGGTGTTCGCCAGCAGCGTGGTGGCCATTCCGCTGCTGCTGGACCGTCCGCTGCGCGTGCTGGACGCGGTGCTCACGAGCTGGCGCGTCGTGCTGGCCAATCCGCTGCCGATGGCGCTGTGGGCCTTTCTCGTGATGGCGCTCACCCTGCTGGGCTTCGCCACCGCGATGGTCGGTCTGGTGCCGGTGGTGCCTTGGCTCGCCCACGCGAGCTGGCATGCCTACCGCGACGCCGTCCGGGCCGCGGAGTGACGATGTTCGGCTTCGACGAGGAGCAGATCGCCTGGTTCGGCCTGACCTTCGGGGTCACCGCCTTCATCGGCTACATGTTCTTCATCATCTGGCAGCTCGCCCGCGAGTCGAAGGCCGGCCGCATGGGCACCTTCGTGCTCTTCCTGGTGCTGGGCTTCGGCATGCTCGGCTTCATCGCCAAGGGCATGATCAAGTGGTTCATCGCCGGAACCTGAGTGGGCGACGGCCCGCCTGAGCGCGGACGTTGCGGCAACGGGCCCGCCACGGCACAGGATTTCGTCGGCCTCCGCGCGCGTTTCGTCGCCGGCGCCGTGCGATTCGTCCGAAAGCGCTGGGAAGCGCCGTCGCCACCGCCTAGCCTCGCGTTCACCTTCCACTGCATTGCCCCGGAGAACGCCATGAACCGACTGACCCGTACCCTTGCCCTTTCCACGCTTGCCTGCACCTCGCTGGGCGCGCTGGCCCAGTCTGCACCGCAGACGATCGAAGTCCGCGGCGTGCGCACCGACGTGCGCGCGCTGTGCCCGGAGGTCGACTCCGCGCTTCAGGAGCAGCTCGCCAGCACGGTGCGCGACGTCGGCGAGGGCGCGATGATCGACGTTCGCTTCGAACTGCGCGGTGACCGCGTGGGCAGCGTCGCGGTCGGCGAGGGCCACGCGCGCTACCAGCGGATGCTGCGCCGCGTCGTGCGCGGCCTGCAGTGCGATGCCCAGGACACCCGCCCCTACACGGTGGCGATGCGGGTGCAGATCCTCGATCCCTTTGCGGCATCGGGCGCGCAGCCCCTGGTGGCGCTTGCGGCCGTCCCGGCCGGCGCGCGATGATCCGCCCCCATGCCGACGGCCACCGCCGACGCTGAAGACCCGACGACCGCCTCGCCCGCCGATCCAGGCACCGGCGCCTGGCGAGGTTGGCGTGCGGCCGCGCTGGTCGGCCTGTTCATTTCCCTGTACGAGATCGGCGCGCATTTCCGCCAGGACGTGTTCGGTTTGCGTCTGCTGGCCGACCTGACGCTCACGCTGGTCGTCAACTTCATCGTCGCGTACGCGATGCTGTGGCTCATCGGACGCGCCTTCGACCGGGCGGCGCCCCGCGCCGTCCCGCGCTGGTCCGGGATGGCGCTCGCGTTGGGCCAATGCGTGCTGGCGGGCTGGTCGCTGTTCACCGGCGCGACGCTGGTGCGCGCGCTGGCGATCTATCGCATCGACCCGACACCGTATTTGCACGGCAAGGTCCCCCTGTTCCTGCTGTGCCTCAGCACGAGCCTTGCCGCCCTGGTGCTCGTGGCCACCGCGTCGGCCGCGCGCAGCCGCGCGGCGGCCCACGCCTGGCAAACCGAGGAGATGCGCCGCGCGCTCGGAGAGCGCGAGGCGATGGCGGCGCGTTCGGCGCTCCTGCAGGCACAGATCGAACCGCACTTCATCTTCAATGCGCTGGCCAATGCGCGTCGACTGCTGCGCACCGATACCGCGGCCGCACGGGCCTTGCTGGGCAACCTGTTGCGCTACCTCCAGGAGGCGCTCCCGGCCCTGCGCGACGGTGTCTCCACCTTGGGTCGGGAGGGCGAGCTCGTGCGCGCGTACCTCGCCGTGCACCAGGTGCGCATGGGCGAGCGCCTGCAGGCGCTCGTCGACATCCCCCCTGCGCTGGCCGCCCGCAGCTTGCCGCCGATGGTTCTCCTGACGCTGGTGGAGAACGCGCTCAAGCATGGCCTGCAGCCGCTGGTCGAGGGCGGCAACATCGTCGTGCAGGCAAGGCAGGAAGGCGCCCGGCTCGTGATCCGCGTGTCCGACGATGGCCGGGGCATGGGCAGCGGCAGCGGCCAGGGGACGGGCCTGGCCAACGTGCGGGCCCGCCTGCGCGCCACCTACGGCGCGGGAGCCACACTGACGCTGGCGGTCAACGAGCCGCGCGGCGTCGTGGCCACGATCGCGATTCCGGATCCCGCATGAAGGCCTTGCGGCACGGGATCGTCGCGACCGCCCGGGAGTGGGGCTGGCCGCACAGCGGCTGGGCCGTGCTGGTCGGCAGCCTGGCCGTGTTCAACATGGGCGAGTTGCTGTTCTTTCCCGACGACCTGAGCCTGCGGGCAGCGTGGCTGTACAACGTGCTGCAGTTCGGCTTTCCGTTCGTGTTTGCGATCCGGGTCGCCGACCACGCCGTGGCGCAGGGCAGCCCGCGAAATCTCACGTATGCGCTGGCCGTGCTCCTGGTGATTGCGGCCGGGGTATGGGTGTTCGGTCCGCTGCTCGTGCCCCTGCTCGGCGGCAACGCCCGGTGGTCGCTGCGCGACGACGTGGGGCTGGTGACTACGCGGCTGCTGCCGTTCGCGATGGGGACATACGCCTACATGCACTGGCGACGCGAACGGGAAGCGCGACACCGGTTGGCCGTCGCCGAGGTCGAGCGCGCGCGGCAGGCGCAGTTGGTGCAGACCTCGAGGCTGCTCGCGCTGCAGGCCCGCATCGAGCCTCAGTTCCTGTTCGACGCCCTGGGCCGCGTGCGCGACGCGCTCGACCGGTCGGTCGATGTCGCCGAACAGCGGCTGGCCGATCTGATCACGCTGTTGCGCTCGCTCCAGCCGGCCACCGATGCCACCGCGTCCTCGCTGGGCCGGGAGTTCGCTCTCGTCCACGCCTTCGGGCGGGCCGCGGACTTGCCGGCTCTGCAGCCGGAGAACTTCGCGCTCGATGCCGACGATGTTTGTCGCGGCGCCCGCTTCGCCCCCCTGGTGTTGCTGCCCGTGCTGCGCTGCCTCGCCGAGGCGGCGCCCGGCGCGCGCTGGCGGGCAACGGCCACGCTCGCCGGCGATCGACTGCAGGTGGTCGTGCGGCCGGCACTGGATGTGCCATCGGCGGTTGCCGCACTGCAGGCCCTCGACCCGCGCGAGCTGCGCGAACGCCTGACGACGGTCCACGGGGCCGACGCCGACCTGAGCGTTTCGGCCGAGCCGCTGCCCGCCCTGAGGCTCCTGGTGCCCTTCGACCCTGCGCATGAACATGAACATGAACCCGCGCGCCCTGATCGCTGAAGACGAACCCTTGCTGGCCGCCGAGATCCGCGAGGAGCTGCTGCGCACCTGGCCCGGCCTGGACATCCGTGCGGTGGTGCACGATGGGCATGCCGCACTGGCCGCGGCCGAGGTCGAGCGTCCCGAGGTGGTCTTCCTCGACGTGCAGATGCCGGGCCTGGACGGCCTGGAAGTCGCGCGCCTGCTGGGGGCCAGCGCCCACGTGGTGTTCATCACGGCCTTCGACCACTACGCCGTGCAGGCCTTCGACGAGGGGGCGGTCGACTACCTGCTCAAGCCCTTGGACCGTGCCCGGCTGGCACGTGCCGTGCAGCGCATCAAGGCGCGCCTGGGCAGACCGCCGGCGGACCTCAGCGGCCTCGTCGAGCGCATCCGGGAGCGCAGCGCGACGCCGGGCGAAGGTCCGCTACGCTGGATCACGGTGCAGATCGGCCGCGAGCTGCGGCTGATCACGGTCGAGGACATCTGCTACTTCCGTGCCGACAACAAGTACGTCGCCGTGGTCACCGCCGAAGGCGAGGCCCTCATCAGCACGCCGCTGAAGGAACTGCTCGCACGCCTGGACCCCAGCGTGTTCTGGCAGGTGCACCGCGGCACGGTGGTCAACGTCAATGCCGTGCGCAGCGTCGTGCGCGGCCTGTCGGGCAAGCTGGCGTTGCAACTCAAGAACCGGCCGGAGAAGCTCGAGGTCAGCACGAGCTACGCCCACCGGTTCAAGCAGATGTGAAACGCGCGGCAAGCGCTCAGGCCACGGCGTAGACCTGCAAGCCGACCGTGCGCGCCTCGCGCCGCCCGACCCCCACCGCCAGCAGGTGGTTCAGACGTTGCAGCGAGGCGGCGCCGGTTTCGAAGCGCATGGCCGTGCGGAAGTAGTAGCGCGAGGGGTCGACCGCTTCGCCGCGGGCCAATGCCGCAATCACCTCGCTCGGGCCATGCCGCAGGCCCTGGCTCACGACCTGCACGCACGCGCCGTCCTCGCCCTGCAACGCGTAGCGCGC
>DASTJE010000234.1:0-10974 GCA_035716845.1 Burkholderiaceae bacterium | reverse complement strand
TTCGCCTTCGTCAACCTCGTCGTCGGCAGCAGCGCCTTCGTGATCGGCGGCATCCTGGTGCCGCTGGCCGCCGACCTGGGCATCGGCCTGGCCTCCGCGGGACAGGCGATGACGGCCTACGCGCTGTCCACCGCGGTGCTCGCGCCGCTCATGCTGTTGTTGACCGGGCGCTGGTCGCGGCGCCACGCGATGGTCGTCGCGCTGCTGCTGTTCGCTGGCGGCAGTGCGGTGTGCGCGTCGGCCGCCAACCTGCCGCTGCTGCTCGCCGGCCGCGTGCTGATGGGTGCCGGGGCGGTCTTCACGCCGATCGCGGCCGGCATCGCGGTGGCGCTGGTGCCGCCCGAGCAGATGGGTCGGGCACTGTCGCGCGTGTTCATCGGCATGAGCCTGTCCTACGTGGTGGGCGTGCCGCTCGGCTCGTGGATGGGCCTGGCATACGGCTGGCACGCCCCGCTGTGGCTCTTCACCGGCCTTACTCTGGCCACCGCCGCCTGGCTCGCCTTCCTGGTGCCCGCGCGGCTGCAGGCGCCCGGCGCGAGCTTCGAAGGCGTCGGCGCCCTGCTGGTGCGGCGCGACGTGCTGGCCGTGCTCGCGCTCACGCTGGCGTACTTCGTGGCCATCTTCGCCGTCTTCAGCTACATCGGCCCGGTGATGCAGGCGCTGGTGCCGATGAGCCCGCAGCGGCAGGCCCTCACCCTGGCACTGTTCGGCGTTGCGGGAGTCGTGGGCACCGTGCTCGGCGGGTTTCTCAACGACCGCCTCGCACCGCGCCCCCTGCTCGCCGTGCAGTTGTCGATGCTCGGATTCTCGATGAGCGTGCTGCCGCTGACCGCGGGGTCCTGGCCGGCGCTGATGGCCGCGCTGGCGACCTGGGGCGTGGCCGGCTTCGGCATGATGACACCGCAGCAGGCGCGACTGGCGGCACTGGCGCCGCGACAGGCCCCTTTGCTGCTGTCGCTCAACGCGTCCATGCTCTACCTGGGCACGGCGCTCGGCGCGGTGGTGGGCGGTGGGGCCGTCACCCATCTCGGCCCGGCGCAGCTCGGCTGGGTCGGCGTGCCGTTCGTCGCATTGGGCCTCGCAATCCTGCGCTTTGGCCATACTTCGGGTGCTGCGGCCATCACGGCCCGTGAGGAGCACAGTTCATGACCACCGGCACCCTGACCACCCTCGATGAGCAATCGTCCCTGGTGCGCACCCTGCACATCGTCTACGCGCTGCACGCGCTCGGCCTGGCGCTCGGCGCCTTCGGCGCGGCCACCGTCGTGGGATCTTTCCTGTTCGGCTGGCCGTCGATCATCGCGGTGGTCGTGAGCTACATCTACCGCGGCGATGCGCGCGGCACCTGGCTCGAGGGCCACTTCGCCTGGGCCATCAGCACCTTCTGGTGGGCGCTGGCCCTGGCCGCCGCGGTCGCCCTGGTGTCCGCACCGCTGGTGCTGCTGCTGGGCCTGGGTGTGGCCACCTGGTTCATCGGCATGGGTCTGCTCGGCCTGTGGGCGATCTACCGCATCGCGCGCGGCTGGCTGCGCCTGAATGCGCGCGAGGCGATGCCGATCTGACAACCCTGTAGAATCCGTACTGCGCCGCGGCGTCCAGTCACCGCGGCGCAGTCGTTTCCGACGGTCCCCATCCCTCGCGCCTACCCGACTGGTGCACCCGCAACGGGTGACAGCAGGCTGCGAACCACGGCCGGACCCCGGCCCCCAAGAATGAAATTCACCGACCTCGGCCTGGCCGAGCCGCTCCTGCGCGCCGTGCGCGAGCAGGGCTACGACACCCCCACCCCGATCCAGGCGCAGGCCATTCCCGCCGTGCTCAAGGGCGGCGACCTGATGGCCGGCGCCCAGACCGGCACCGGCAAGACCGCCGGCTTCACGCTGCCGATGCTGCAGCGCCTGGCCTCGCAGCCGACCAAGCGCGACGCGCGCGGCCGCGTCGCGATCCGCGCCCTCATCCTCACCCCGACGCGAGAGCTCGCGGCACAGGTGGAGGAATCGGTGCGCACCTACGGCAAGTTCCTGCCGCTCACGTCGATGGTGATGTTCGGCGGCGTGGGCATGCAGCCGCAGATCGACCGCCTGAGGAAGGGCGTGGACATCCTGGTGGCCACGCCGGGGCGCCTGCTCGACCACCACCAACAGGGCACGCTCGACCTGTCGCACGTGGAGATCTTCGTCCTCGACGAAGCCGACCGCATGCTCGACATGGGCTTCATCCACGACATCAAGAAGGTGCTGGCCATCGTGCCGGCCCGCAAGCAGAGCCTGCTCTTCTCGGCCACCTTCAGCGACGAGATCAAGGCCCTGGCCGACCGCCTGCTCAACCAGCCGGCGCTGATCGAGGTGGCGCGCCGCAATGCCACGGCCGATCTGATCGCGCAGAAGGTGCACCCGGTCGCACGTGAGAAGAAGAAGGAGTTGCTGGCGCACCTCATCCAGCAGGGCGACTGGCACCAGGTGCTGGTGTTCACGCGCATGAAGCACGGTGCCAACCGCCTGGCCGACTGGCTCAACGACCACGGCATCGGCGCCATGGCAATCCACGGCAACAAGAGCCAGGGCGCGCGCACCAAGGCGCTCGCGGAGTTCAAGGCCGGCACGCTGCCGGTGCTGGTGGCCACCGACATCGCCGCGCGTGGCATCGACATCGACCAGCTGCCGCACGTCGTCAACTTCGAGCTGCCCAACGTGCCCGAGGACTACGTGCACCGCATCGGCCGCACCGGCCGTGCCGGCGCGCAGGGCGAGGCGATCTCGCTGGTGTGCGTGGACGAGGAACTCTTCCTCAAGGACATCGAGAGGCTGATCAAGCGCTCGATCCCGCGCGAGTCGATCCGCGGCTTCGAGCCGCCCCCCACCGAGAAGGCCGAACCCATCGTGCTGGGCCGCATGACGATCGGCGTCGGCGGCACGCGGCGCAGCGGAGGCGGCGGAGGCGGCGGCGGTGGCGGCGGTGGTGGTGGCCATCGCGGCGGACGCCCGGGCTCGGGGCGGCCGCAGCCGGCCGCCAAGCCGCCCGCGAACGGCGGCCGCGCCAACCCTGCCGGCCACGGCCATCGTGGCGGCCAGGGCACCGCCGGTGGGCAAGGCAGCCGCAGCGGCCAGGGGCACTCCGGGCCCGCGCCGCGTGGCCCGAGAGTGAGCCAGGGCAAGCGCTGAGCGAAGCGCGCGGACTACATTCCGCGCATGAAGCTCACCTCCTTCGGCGCCGCCGACGGCGTCACCGGATCCAAGCACCTGGTCGAGCTCGGCGGCACGCGCGTGCTGCTCGATTGCGGCATGTTCCAGGGCCTCAAGCTGCACCGCGAGCGCAACTGGTCCGCGCTGCCGGTCGACCTCGACCAGATCGACGCCGTGGTGCTGAGCCACGCGCACCTCGATCACAGCGGCTGGCTGCCGGTGCTGGTGCGGCAGGGCTATCGGGGGCCGGTCTACGCCAGCCCCGCCACGCGCGACCTGGCCGAGGTGCTGCTGGCCGACAGTGCCCACCTGCAGGAAGAGGACGCCCGGCGCGCCAACCGCTACGGCACCTCCAGCCACGCCAAGGCGCTGCCGCTGTACACGCGTGCCGACGCGGCACGTGCGATGGCCCGCATCGCCCCGTTGCCGCCGGGGCGCCCCCAGCGCGTCGGCCGCCTGAACATCGAGTTGACGCCGGTGGGGCACCTGCTGGGCGCCTGCGCGGTGACGCTCGTTGCCGGCAAGGAGCGCGTCGTCTACTCGGGCGACCTCGGCCGCGAGCAAGACCTGCTGCTGCCCGCGCCGCGGCACCTGAACGCGGCGGACGTGCTGCTGGTGGAGGCCACCTACGGCAACCGCCTGCACCCGCGCGAGGACGTGCAGGCGCGGCTGGGCGACATCGTGCGCCGCACCGCGCAGCGCGGCGGCACGGTGCTGATGCCGGC
This sequence comes from Burkholderiaceae bacterium, assembly GCA_035716845.1. Lineage (GTDB taxonomy): Bacteria > Pseudomonadota > Gammaproteobacteria > Burkholderiales > Burkholderiaceae_C > CADEEN01. The sequence goes on along the minus strand of DASTJE010000234.1, from coordinate 7,067 downwards.
CTTCGCGGTGGGTCGCGCCCAGGCCCTGCTGCTGGTGCTGCAGCGCCTGCGCCGCTCAGGCGACATCCCGCAGTCGATGCCGATCTTCGTCGACAGCCCGATGGCCACCGCGGCCACCGACATCACGCTGCGCCACCGCCGGCTGCTGCGCGTGAGCGCGCGCGAGCTCGACACCCTGAAGGACGGCGTGCGATTCATCGAGACCGGCGCGCAGTCGGCGCGGCTGTCGCGCTCGCGCTACCCGTCGGTGATCATCTCGGCCAGCGGCATGGCCACCGGCGGCCGCGTGCTGCATCACCTGCAGGCGCTGGCACCGCACCCGCAGCACCACCTGGTCTTCCCCGGTTTCCAGGCCGCCGGCACGCGCGGTGCGCGCATCCTGGCCGGCGAACCGGAGGTCAAGATCTTCGGCGAGATGGTGCCGGTGCGCGCCGAGGTGAGCCACCTCGAAGGCTTCTCGGGCCACGCCGACGCCGGCGAGCTGATGGACTGGCTGCGTCACTTCGAGGCTCCGCCGCGCCACACCTTCGTGATCCACGGCGAGCCCGAAGCGACGGACACGCTGCGCTTTCGCATCGGCCAGGAGCTGGGCTGGCGCGCCAGCGTGCCGCCGCACGCGCAATCCGTGGAGGTCTGAGCGTACGACGATGGGCAGTGCCGGCTGGATCGGGCTGCTGGTCGCCCTCGGCGTCGGGTTGCTGGTGGGCGTCGAGCGCGAACGGCGCAAGGGCCGCGGGCCTTCGCGCGAGGCGGCAGGATTGCGGACCTTCGCGCTCGCCAGCGTCGCCGGCGCGCTCGCCCAATCGGCGGCGCCCGGGGCCCTGGTGGCGGCCGGCGCCGCGGGCGTGGCCGCGCTGGCGGCGCTGGCCTACTGGCGCTCGATGCGCGGGCCGGCCCCGCAGCGAGACCCCGGCGTCACGACCGAACTGGCCCTGCTCGTGACCTACCTGGTCGGCGTGCAGTGCGCGGTCGAGCCGGCAGTGGGCGCGGGCTGCGGCGCCTTGCTGACGGCGCTGCTGGCCGCGCGCGAGCGTCTGCACCGCTGGGCCACCGAGGCGCTGACGGACCTCGAGTTGCGTGACGCCCTCGTGCTGACCGCGCTGGCCCTGGTGATCGTGCCGCTGGCGCCGACCGCGCCCTGGCCATGGCTTGGCGGCCTGGCGCCGCGCACCGTGGCCTGGCTCGTATTGGTGATCCTGGGCCTGCAGGCGCTGGCGCACCTGGCACAGCGCGTGATCGGCGCGCGTCGCGCCCTGCGCCTGGCCGGCCTGCTCGGAGGCTTCGTGTCGAGCACAGCGACCATCGCGACCTACGGCGCGCGGGCGCGGTCGCAACGGGCACCGATGGCGCGCCACCTGGCCGGCGCCGCCACCTTGTCGGGGACTGCGACCTGGGTTCAGTCGATGGTGCTCGCCGCGCTGGTGAGCCCGGCGCTCCTGCCCGACCTGTGGGGGCCGGCCGCGACCGGTGCCGTCGTCTGCGTGGCCGCCGGGCTCTGGTGGGGACGCGACCACGGCGCCATCGCCGACGCGCCGCCCACGCAACCGCAACGGCCGCTGCGCGTGCGCGAAGCGCTGTGGGTCGCTGCGCTGCTGCTCGGCGTGTCGGTGGCGATCACGGCGTTGCAGTCGCAGTTCGGGGCACGCGGCCTGCTGGCCGGCACCGCGCTGGCTGCCCTGGCCGACGCGCATTCGCCGATCGCGGCGGCCTTCGGCTTGCACGCGGGCGGCACGCTCACGTCGACCCGGGCCGCGCAGGCCCTGCTGCTGGCCATCGGCGTCAACACCGTGAGCCGCAGCGTCGTGGCCCTCGCGGCGGGCGGAGCGGCCTACGGCGCGCGCGTCGCGAGCGCGCTGTTCGCTTCGACGGCGGCGGCCACCCTGGTGGCCCGCGTCGGCCTCGTCTGAACACATGGGCGCCCGGGTTCCGCTCACATCGCTTGCAGCTTGTAGTGCATGCACACAGCATGGCTCGCGCGCGTGGCCTACGCTCGACCCATGCCGCTCGCTTCTTACCGCCCCCACCTGAACACGCGCTGGGACGGCGACGACCTGTTGGTGCTCGAAAACGACCACGAGCTCGACCGCATCGCCGGCCGGGAGATCCACCGCGTCATCCTCGTCAGCGACGGCGGCGGCGCGCCGCGCGACCTCTGCTATGCGGTGATCGAGACTGCGCACGACCACATCGTGCTGCCGGCCGAAAGCGGCATTGCCGGGCGCGTGCACTTCGAGCGTCAGAGCTTCTGGCAGCAGCGCCCCTGTGTGTACTGGGCAGCGGCCTCGCGCGCCACGCTGCCCCGCCGCCTGCTGCCGGGCGTGTGGCTGTTGCGACGCCACCGTCCGGGCTATGCCAGGCTGCCGCGCACCGAGTTGGCGGCGGTCATCGAACGCTGGCCGCTCGAGGGGCCGCAGACCTGGGAGCAGCGCAAGTGGGCACGCATCGTCGCGGCGCGCTCCTTGCCCTCCGGCAGACCTGAACACCCGGAATGAAAAGACCCGGCCGCAGCCGGGTCTCGTCGGGCGAGGGAAGCGCCGATCAGGACTTCTTCTCTTCGGTGCCTTCCTTCTTGACCTTCTTGGCCGTCTTCTTGGTGGTCTTCTTGGCATCGGCCTTCTTGGCATCGGCCGTCTTGGCATCGGCCGTCTTCCCGGTCTTCGCCTCGGGCTTGGCGGCATCCTTCTTGGCTTCGGCGGTGGCGGCCGCGGGCGCCGGCGTGGCCGGGGCCGCCGGCGTGGCAGCAGCAGCCGGCGCCGTGGTGGCGGCCGGGGTCGCCGGCTTGGCCGGGGCGGCCGGTGCGGCGGTCTGGGCGGATGCCGCAGCGACGAAGGCCATCGCGGCCAGGGCAGTCAGGAGCTTGTTCATGGTGATCGATCGTCTTGGACCCGAGCAGGATTGCTCAAGCCCCACAACGCGAGCGCCGCACTGCGGTTGACACTTGGCTCATTCGAAGCGCCGCTCGCGCAGCCACTTGGTCGCCACCCACTTCTCGCCTTCGACCACGGGGGCACCACCGTGCAATGTCCGGGTGCTCGGATGCGGGCGGTCGTAGCTGAAGAACACGGCGTTGCCCTTGACCGCGGCCACCTCGAGCCCGACATCCGGAAACGTCGTACCTCCGCCCTTGACCGGCGTATTGAGATACATCACCACGGTGCCGACGCGCTGCCCGCCGCGCGCGACGATGTTGGCCGTGCCGGCCTTGGCGGGATCGAAGTAATCGTGGTGCGGCTGGTACTCGGCCCCCGGCCCGTAGTGCAACACCTGCAGCCCTTCGCCGTTCTCGATCGGCCAGCCCAGCAGCTTGGCGATGCGCAACTCGATTCGCGCGCACAACGCGTTCTCCTCCCGGTCGAAGAACATGCCACGGCTGGTGCGTGCGTTGTTGACCTCGCTGCCACCGGTGTCGGTCTGCACGGTCTCCGACCGCACCATGCGCGGCCGCGCGCGCTCGACCAGGGCATCGCACTCGTCGTCGGACAGCAACCCGCCGAACAAGACCACGCGCGGGTGGCGCATCGACATCAGCACCTGCACGCGGCGGTCGCCAGCGTCGAGCCAGGCCGGCGCATCGGCCAGCGCCGGCCCGGGGACCGGCAGCGGCGGCGGCAATCCCTGCGCGCGCGCCTGGTCGGCCAGATAGCTCTGCAGCGTCTCCTCCATGGCCTGGATCGCCACGTCCTCCTGCCAGCCGCTGGTGCGCATCGCCGCCAGCACCGAGTCGGGCGGCTGGCCGGCCTGCGCCTGGGCCACGATCCACTGGCGCAACTCGGGGGTGATCTGCTGCAGGTTCGACATGGCCCGATTTTCTCGCACGGCCGGGGCCTTGCAGCGCCCGCGGCCGCCCCCAACTTCCGACGACCCGCAACGCCCATGCCGCATCCCACGCCATGAAGCTGCCGAACGCCCTCGGGGCCGCCGCCCTCGCCGTGCTGGCCGGACTCGCCCTGACCGCACCCCTGGCAGCGCGCACGGACACCGCCGCCGCGCGCGCGGTGACGCCGCGCGGACCGCTCGCGGCCGACGAGCAGGCCAACGTGGATGTCTTCAGGCGCGTGTCGCCGTCGGTGGTGCACATCACCACGCTGGAAACGCAGCGCGACCTGTTCTCGCTCAACGTGATGCAGGTGCCGCGCGGCACCGGCACCGGCTTCGTGTGGGACGAGCGGGGCCACATCGTCACCAACTTCCACGTCATCCAGGGCGGCAATGCGGCCCGGGTGACGATGGCCGACCAGAGCACCTACAACGCCAGGCTGGTGGGCGCCTTCCCGGACCGCGACCTGGCGGTGCTGAAGATCGACGCACCGGCAGCCAAGCTGCCGCCGATCCCGGTGGGCACGAGCCGCGAGCTGCAGGTCGGCCAGCGCGTGTACGCCATCGGCAATCCCTTCGGTCTCGACCAGACGCTCACGCTGGGCATCGTCAGCGCGCTCAACCGCGAGATCGAGTCGTTCAACAGCCGCACGATCCGCGGCGTGATCCAGACCGATGCCGCGATCAACCCCGGCAACTCGGGCGGGCCGCTGCTCGACTCGGCCGGTCGCCTGATCGGCGTCAACACGCAGATCGCCAGCCCGAGCGGCGCCTCGGCCGGCATCGGCTTCGCGATTCCCGTCGACGAGGTCAACCGCATCGTGCCGCGCCTGATCCGCGACGGCCGCTTCGTGCGCCCGGCCCTGGGCATCAGCGCCGGGCCGGTCGCCCTGTCGCGCGCGCTCAACCTGCCGCGCGGCATCGCCATCGTGCAGGTGGGCAGCGGCAGCCCGGCCGCGCGCGCCGGCCTGCAACCCTTCCGCCGCGACCGCAACGGCGACATCGTCGCCGGCGACGTGCTCACCGCCATCAACGACCAGCCGGTGGCCGACCTCGACGACATGCTCGCCGTGCTCGAACAGCGCCAGCCGGGCGAGAGCGTGACGCTCACGCTGTGGCGCGGCGGCAGCACGCGCAAGCAGGCCGTGACGCTGGCCGCCAGCGAGTGACTGCCGGCCCCCTCGCCCACTGACACGCGTCGCGCGCTTGGGCCAGGGCCCGCCTGCCGCCACTCGCGTTCGGAGCGATGCGAACAGGCAAGGACAGCCAGCGGGTGTCAGCCCGCCCAGCGCCGCGCGTTGCGGAACATGCGCAGCCAGGGGCTGGGCGCGGCGACGGCGCCGGACGTCCAGCTCATCTGCACGTTGCGGAACACGCGCTCGGGGTGCGGCATCAGCACGGTGAAGCGGCCGTCGGGCGTCGTGACCGAGGTCAAGCCCTCGGGGCTGCCGTTGGGATTGGCCGGATAGGCCTCGGTCGGTCGCCCGTGGTGGTCGACGAAGCGCAGCGCGCGCCGCACGGCCTGCGCATCGCCGCGCTGCGAGAAGTCGGCATAGCCCTCGCCGTGCGACACGGCGATGGGGATGCGGCTGCCGGCCATGCCGGCGAAGAAGATCGACGGCGACTCGAGCACCTCGACCAGCGACAGCCGCGCCTCGAACTGCTCGCTCTTGTTGCGAGTGAAGCGCGGCCAGGCCTCGGCCCCCGGGATGATGGGCGCCAGCGCCGCCATCATCTGGCAGCCGTTGCACACGCCCAGCGCGAAGGTGTCGCCGCGGCCGAAGAAGGCCGCGAACTGCTCGGCGAGCGCCGGATTGAAGAGGATGGAACGCGCCCAGCCCTCGCCCGCGCCCAGCGTGTCGCCGTAGCTGAAACCGCCGCAGGCGACGAAGCCCGTGAATTGATCGAGCCGCGCGCGACCGGCCTGCAGGTCGCTCATGTGCACGTCGAAGGTCTCGAAGCCGGCGAGGTGCATCGCGTAGCTCATCTCGACCTGCGAGTTGACGCCCTGCTCGCGCAGGATCGCCACCTTCGGCCGCGCCGTGTGCACCGCGGGTACGTCGTGGGCGTCGAACGTGAGGTGCAGGTGCAGGCCCGGGTCGTCGGCGCGGCCGGCCGCCTCGTGCTCGGCATCGGCACAGGCGGGGTTGTCGCGCTGGCGCGCGATGCGCCAGCTCACCTCGTCCCAGGCCTGGTGCAACTCGCGCAGCGGCGCGCTGAACACGGCCCTGGCGTCGCGCCAGACCTCGACCACGCCGCGCTCGTTGGGCTTGCCGATGGCGTGCGCGTGCCGCGACAGGCCGTGCGCGCGCAGCACCGCCATCACCGCGTCGCGTTCGGCCGTGCGCACCTGGATCACCGCGCCCAACTCCTCGTTGAACAGCGCCGCGAGCATGCGCTCGTTGCGACGTTCACCCACCTGCGTGGCCCAGTTCTTCGAGTCGCCATGGTCGGCGCGGCTGTCGGCGATGCCGTCGCTCTCGGTGACGAGCAGGTCGACGTTCAGGCTCACGCCGCAGTGGCCGGCGAAGGCCATCTCGCACACCGCGGCCCACAGGCCGCCGTCGCTGCGATCGTGGTACGCGAGGATCTGGCCCGCGCTGCGCAAGGCGTTGACGGCGGCCACCAGGGCCTTGAGCCGCGACGGGTCGTCGACGTCGGGCACCTCGTCGCCGAAGGCACCCAGCACCTGCGCGAGCATCGAGCCGCCCAGGCGCATGCGCCCGGCGCCGAGGTCGACCAGGATCAGCGTGGTGTCGCCCGGCTGCAGCTGCGGCGTCAGCGTGCCGCGCACGTCGTCGAGCGTGGCGAAGGCGGTGACGATCAGCGACACCGGTGCCGTCACCTGCCGGGCCGCGCCCTCGTCGCTCCAGCGCGTCTTCATCGACAGGCTGTCCTTGCCCACCGGCACGCCGATGCCCAGCGCCGGGCACAGCTCCATGCCCACCGCGCGCACCGTGTCGTACAGCGCCGCGTCCTCGCCGGGCTCGCCGCAGGCGGCCATCCAGTTGCACGAGAGCTTGACGCGCGTGAGCTCGATCGGCGCGGCGAGCAGGTTGGTGACGGCCTCGGCCACCGCCATGCGGCCCGAGGCCGGCGCGTCGAGCGCGGCCAGCGGCGTGCGCTCGCCCATCGCCATCGCCTCGCCGCGCAGTCCGCGGTAGTCGGCCAGCGTCACCGCGCAATCGGCCACCGGCACCTGCCACGGGCCGACCATCGGGTCGCGGTGGCTCAAGCCGCCCACGGTGCGG
>DASTJE010000233.1:0-10772 GCA_035716845.1 Burkholderiaceae bacterium | reverse complement strand
GCGCGCCGCCTGCGCGCGGGCGTTGCCGAGCTGCAGCAGGCCAACCACCACGACCTGGCCGCGGCGCGCGACGCCGGCCTCGCCGAGCCGATGGTCGACCGCCTCAAGCTCACCGAGAAGGTGATCGCCACCGTGGCCGAGGGCTGCGCGCAGATCGCCGCCATGCCCGACCCGATCGGCGAGATCACGAACCTGCGCCGCCGGCCGAGCGGCATCAGCGTCGGTCAGATGCGCGTGCCGCTGGGCGTGTTCGGCATGATCTACGAGAGCCGGCCGAACGTGACCATCGAGGCCGCGTCGCTGGCCATCAAGAGCGGCAACGCCTGCATCCTGCGCGGCGGCTCGGAGGCGATCCACTCCAACCTGGCGCTGTGGCGCTGCGTGCAGGCCTCGCTGGCCGAGGCCGGCCTGCCGCCCGAGGCGGTGCAGCTGGTGCAGACCACCGACCGCGCCGCGGTGGGCCACCTGATCGCCTCGCCGGAGGCGGTGGACGTGATCATCCCGCGCGGCGGCAAGGGCCTGATCGAGCGCATCAGCCGCGAGGCGCGCGTGCCGGTGATCAAGCACCTGGACGGCAACTGCCACGTCTACGTCGACGCCGAGGTCGACCTCGAGCTCGCGGTCAGGGTCACCGACAACGCCAAGACGCAGAAGTACAGCCCCTGCAATGCCGCCGAGTCGCTGCTGGTGCACGAGGCGCAGGCCGCGGCCTTCCTGCCGCGCATCGGCGCGGTCTTCGCCGCCAAGGGCGTGGAGATGCGCTGCGACGCGGCAGCCAAGGCGATCCTCGCGGCCGTGCCCGGTGCCCGGGTGGTCGACGCCGCCGAGGCCGACTGGGCCGAGGAGTACCTCGCGCCGATCATCAGCGTCAAGGTCGTGCGCTCGCTCGACGAGGCGATCGACCACATCGAACGCCATGGCTCGCACCACACCGACGCCATCCTCACGACGAACCACCCGAATGCGATGCGCTTCCTGCGCGAGGTGGACTCCGCCAGCGTGATGGTCAATGCCAGCACGCGCTTTGCCGACGGCTTCGAATACGGGCTCGGCGCGGAGATCGGCATCTCGACCGACAAGTTCCACGCCCGCGGCCCGGTCGGCCTGGAGGGCCTGACCTCGCTGAAGTGGGTCGTGCTCGGCCAGGGGGAGGTGCGCCGCTGAGCGGGCTGCAGCTCGTCAGCCTGCTGGCGGCGGCGGTGCTGGTGTTCTGGGTCATCGGCGCCTACAACCGGCTGGTCGCGCTGCGCATGGCCATCGGCAGCGCCTGGGCGCAGTTCGAGGAACCGTTCGCGCGCCGCGAGCAGATCGTCGGGCCGCTGGCAGTGCAGTTGCGCGCCCCGCTCGATGGCGAACACAGCGCGCTCGATGCGCTCGTGGTGGCGCTGGCCCAGGCGCGCTCGGCCGCCGACGCGGTGCGCGCCCGCCCCGTGCGGCCCGCGGCGCTCGCCACCTTCCAGGCCCGCGAGGCCCAGCTCACGGCCGCACTGGCGCGGGTGCAGGCACTGGCCGAGCAATCCACGGCGGCGCACGAGGACGTGGCGACCGCCGAGCTGCTGGCGCAGCTGGGCGAGGCCCAGTTGCGCATGGCCGCCGCGCGCCGGTGGTTCAACGACGCCGCCGCGGCCTACGACGCGGCGATCGCGCAGTGGCCGACACGCCTGCTGGTGCCCCTGTTCCGCTTCAACCGCGCGGGGCGGCTGTAGCTGTCGCCGACGCGTCCCCGCCTTCGAACCGGGGGTGGCCGGCGGCGCTCCATCGTGGTGCAATGCGTTGCATGTCGATGCCGCCGTCGACCCTGCCGCGCTCGGCCCATCTGGTTCACGTGCGTGCGCCGCGCACCGGGCGCGGCGACGCGGTGCTGCGCGAGCGCCTGGCGCGCCTGGGGTCACGGCACGACGCCGCCTGGTGCCGTGCCGCACTGCTGGCCCTGGTCGTCAACGGACACAGCCGGCACGAGCGCGCGGCCTGGTTCGCCGCGGTCGGGGACCTGGCCGATGCGCACCAGCTGCTCGAGGATGTGCTGGCGCTGACGCATGCGCACTGGTTGCCCCGTTTCGAGCACCTGGCGCGCGCGCTGGCGCCGGGCCCGGTGGAGCTGCGCCACGGCGTGATCGACGCGGCACGCCGCATCATGACCGCCGACGGCATGGTCTCGCCGATGGACCAGCTGCGCTGGGTGGCCTTGCGCCATCTGATGGCCGGCAGCGCCGTGTCGCCGCCCGGCCCGGCGTCCACCGAACTGGAGCGGCTCGACGCGGCCCAGGCCCGCGAGGCGTGCCGCTTCAGCGCGTTCCTGTCGCAGATGGTGCCGGCGCCGGAGCTGACGCTGGACCTCACGGGCCACGGGTCGATCAGCCAGCTCTGGTACGACACGGTCACCGCGCGCTGGCAGGACGTCCCCGGCGGCATGCCCTCGCGCGAGTCCGGGCACGACGTGGACACCATGCTCAAGGCGCTGCGGGCATTGCAGGCGCTGTCGTGGCTGCAGCGGCCCGTGCTGGTGCGCAGCTGGTTCGACGTCGCGCGCGTGCTCACCGAGGGCCCCGGGCTGCACGAATCGGCGGCCGATGCGCTGCGCCTGAGTTGCGTGCTTCTGGATTCCCCGGTGCCTCCGGAACTGGCGCATCAGTACATTGAGGTCGAACCGGCTCATCCTTGAGGGCCGGCCTGGGCGAAGGCCCGAGGAGATCGACCGATGAGACTGCGCTCGACCGCGCGCCGGCTGCCCGCCGCGCTGACCCTGTCCCTGCTGGCCGGCGCGGCGGCGGCGCAGGGCGCCGATGCCCGCGCCCTGCACCAGGCCGCCCTGGCCGCGACCTGCGCCAACTGCCACGGCACCCAGGGCCGGGCGGTCGACGGCGCCGCGGTGCCCGGGCTGGCGGGCATGCCGGCAGCGTACCTGGCCGAGCAGATGCGCGCCTTCAAGGCCGGCACACGCGCGGCGACGGTGATGCACCAGATCTCCAAGGGCTACAGCGATGGCCAGATCGACGCCATCGCCGCGTACTTCGCGGCCCAGAAGCGCTGAGGAGGCGGCCATGACCCTGCAACGACGTGAATGGCTTCTGGGCACCGGCGGGCTCGGCGCGCTGGCGCTGGCCGGCTGTGCGAGCGTGCCGGCGATCCCGGCGAAGACCCGCGTGCTGGTGGTGGGCGGCGGCTACGGCGGTGCCACCGCGGCCAAGTACGTGCGCCTGTTCTCCGGCAACACGGTCGAGGTGGTGCTGGTCGAGCCCAACGACGCCTTCGTCTCGTGCCCGATCAGCAACCTGGTGATCGGCGGCACCAGGACCCTGGCCGACATCACGACGCCCTATGCCGCGCTGGAGCGACGGCACGGCGTGCGCGTGGTCAAGGACACGGTGGCCTCGATCGACGCGGGGCGCAAGACGGCCACCCTGGCCTCGGGCGCGAGCATCGGCTACGACAAGATGATCCTGTCGCCGGGCATCGAGCTGATGTTCGACGCGGTGCAAGGCCTGGCCGCGGCGCAGGCCTCGGGGCAGATCCTGCAGGCCTGGAAGGCCGGTCCCGAGACGGTGGCGCTGCGGCGCCAGCTCGAGGCCATGGCCGACGGCGGCACCTACGCCATCGTCATTCCCGAGGCGCCGTACCGCTGCCCGCCCGGGCCGTACGAGCGGGCCTGCCAGGTGGCCAGCTATTTCAGGTCCGCCAAGCCGCGCAGCAAGGTGCTGATCCTCGATGCCAACCCCGACGTCACGAGCAAGGGCCCGCTGTTCAAGAAGGTGTGGGCCGAGCAGTACAAGGGCATGGTCGAGTACCGCAGCCAGCACAAGGCGGTGGCGGTGGACGCGCGCTCGAGCACGGTCAAGTTCGAGGTGCAGGACGACGTCAAGGCCGACGTGCTGAACGTGCTGCCGCCGATGCGCGCCGGCGCGATCGCGGTGCGCACCGGCCTGGCCAACGCCAATGCCCGTTGGTGCAACGTCAACTACCTCAATTTCGAGAGCACGGCCGCGCGCGACATCCACGTGCTGGGCGACTCGATCCAGATCGCGCCGGGCATGCCCAAGAGCGGGCACATGGCCAACAGCCACGCCAAGGTCGCGGCGGCGGCCATCGTGGCCCAGCTCGCCGGGTGGGAGATCAACCCGGCGCCGATGCTGACCAACACCTGCTACAGCTTCGTCGACGCCAGGAACGTCATCCACGTGGCCAGCGTGCACGAGTACGTGGCCGCCGAGAAGACCTTCAAGACGGTGGCCGGCTCGGGCGGCGTGTCCGCCGCGCCGACGGAGACCGAGGGCACGTACGCCTGGAACTGGGCCCGCACGATCTGGGCCGACGCGCTGACGTAGTCAGCGCGTCGGCCTCCGGCCGTACGTTTCGCTCCCCCGCGCCCCCTCCGCGAGGGGGCTCCAGCATGAGAGTCGAGACGTCCGCTCACGCGGACGTTCTGGTCACCCCATGATGGCCGCGGTGGCGACCAGCTCCTCGAACAGCGCCATCGTCGCCTTGCCGCTCACCGCATAGGGGTCCAGGCGCGCTGCCTCGGAGTACTTGAGCAGCAGCGCCGGGTTCAAGCGCTGCATGTTGACCTGCCCCATCGACCAGCCCGGAAAGCGCCGCTCGTCGATCTCCTGGTAGTGCAGCAGCACGGCGTCGGTGTGGCGCGTGTCGGCGAGGATGCGCCGGTACAGCGCGTTGACCGCGTCGCGCCCGCCCTCGAGCACCTGGATGAAGATGCGCTCGGTGCTGCACAGGCACAGCGCGCCGGTGATGCCGGTGCGCGCGTTCTCGGCCTTGCTCTGCTTCAGGATGGCGAGCAGCTCCTCCTGGTCGACCGCCGGCACCGCGCGGCTGGCGTACATGAGACGTACCAGCATGATCGTCAGCTCCCGTTCTTCTTGCTGAGCAGCGACAGGAATTCTCGCCGCAGGTTGGCATCCTTGAGGAAGGCGCCGCGCATCACCGAGTTGGTCATCGCCGACTCGTCGTCCTTGACCCCGCGCCAGTGCATGCAGAAGTGGTCGGCCTCCATCACGATGGCCAGCCCGTCGGGCTTGACGCGGGACTGCAGCTCGTCGGCCAGCATGATCACGGCCTCTTCCTGGATCTGCGGCCGGCTCATCACCCAGTCGCACACGCGCGCGTACTTGGACAGCCCGATCAGGTTGGAGAACTCGTTGGGCATGATGCCGATCCACACCTTGCCCAGGATCGGGCACAGGTGGTGCGAGCAGGCGCTGCGCACCTTGATCGGCCCCACGATCATCAGCTCGTTCAGGCGCGAGAAGTTCGGGAACTCGGTCACCGAGGGCATCGGCCGGTAGCGGCCCGCGAACACCTCGTCGATGAACATCTTGGCCACCCGCTTGGCCGTGTCGTTGGTGTTGTGGTCGCTCTCGGTGTCGATCACCAGCGCCTCGAGCACCTTCTGCATGTGCTTCTGCACCTCGGTCTTGAGCTCCTCGAGCTCGCCCTCGCGCACGAAGGCCGAGATGTTGTCGTTGGCGTGGTAGCGGCAGTCCGCCCCGACCAGACGGTAGCGGATGCGCTCCGAGGCCGGCAGCTGGGCGAGGTCTTCCTCGCTGCGGAAGATGGGCATCGTGGATTGCGGCATGGCGAGGGCCTCGACGACGGTGGGGCGGCGATTGTGCCGGCTCGGTGGCCTTCGTGCTTAGACTGCCGGCGTGACCCCGTTGGTTCCCGCCCCGATCGCCCTGGCGCATCTGCTTGACCATGCCGCCGACATGGTGCAGGGCGTGCAGGCCGGACGCTCGCTGACCGACCTGCTGGCCGGCGTGCCCGCCGCGGCGCGCCCGGCCACGCAGGCGCTGGCCTTCGAGGCGCTGCGCCGCCTCGGCGGTGCGCGCGCGGTGCGCCGGGCCCTGGCGCCGAAGGCGCCGCCGCGCGAGGTGGAGGCGCTGCTGCTCACCGCCCTGGCGCTGTTGTGGCCGCAGGCGCGGCCACCCTATCCCGACCACACCCTGGTGGACCAGGCGGTGCATGCGGCGCGCCGCCGCGCGCCGGCGTCGGCCGCCTTCGTCAATGCGGTGCTGCGCCGCTTCGTGCGCGAGCGCGAGACCCTGGTGGCCGCCGCCGAGCGCGATCCTGTGGGCGCCTTCAACCACCCGCTGTGGTGGATCGAGCGACTGAAGACCGAGTGGCCGACACAGTGGCGCACCTTGCTGGACGAGGCCAACCGCCGCCCCCCGATGACCTTGCGCGTCAACGCGCGCCGCTGCACGCCCGCCGCCTACCTGCAGCGCCTCGCGGCGGCGGGGCGTGGTGCGCAGTTGCTGGCCGGCGGAGCCATCATGCTCGACGAGCCCTGCCCGGTGGGCGATCTGCCGGGCTTCGCCGACGGCGAGGTCTCCGTCCAGGACGCGGCCGCCCAGCGCGCCGCGCCGCTGCTGCTCGGCGAGGGCGCGAGGCGCCTGCGCCCGGGGGCACGCGTGCTCGACGCCTGTGCGGCGCCCGGCGGCAAGACGGCCCACCTGCTCGAACTGGGCGAATTCGACCTGCTCGCGCTCGACAGCGATCCGCAGCGGCTGACGCGGGTGCAGCAGACCCTGACCCGGCTGCACCTGCACGCGACGCTGCGTGCCGGCGACGCGCGCCAGCCGGCGTCGTGGTGGGATGGCCGGCCCTTCGACGCCATCCTGCTCGACGCACCGTGCAGCGCCTCGGGCATCGTGCGGCGCCATCCCGACATCCGCTGGCTGCGCCGCCCGGACGACGTGAGCGCGCTGGCGCGGGTGCAGGCGGCCCTGCTCGACGCCTTGTGGCCCCTGCTGGCGCCGGGCGGACGCCTGCTGTACGCCACCTGTTCGGTGTTCAAGGCCGAAGGGCAGGCGCAGATCGACGCTTTTTTGCAACGGCCCCTCGGCAGCACCGCACGCCTCGACACGGCCTCGCCGGGGCACCTGCTGCCCCTGCCGGACAATGGACCGGGTGGGGCGTCGGCCGTGGCCGACGGCTTCTATTACGCCCTGCTGCACAAGTCCGGTTGATCGAACCCCGATGCCGTCCAGCCATGCCGCTGCGCACCAATCGAAGGGCTCCCGCGCAGCGTGGGGCAGTGCGTCGCTGCGTGCGTGGGCCGGCCGGGTGGTCGCGCTGCTGGGGCTCGCGCTGGCGCAGCTGCTGCAGCCGGCTGCGGCGCAGGGCGTGGACGTGCTGGCGCTGGCGGCCGCGCGCGGGCCCGAAGGCATCACCGTCGAGTACCAGTTGCGGGTGGCGCTGCCGCGCGCGGCCGAGGAGGCGGTGCAGCGCGGGGTGCCGCTGTACTTCGCCGCGCAGGCCACCCTGTGGCGCAACCGCTGGTACTGGCGTGACGAGCGCGTGGCGCGCGTGCGCCGTGAGTGGCGGCTGTCGTACCAGCCGCTGACCTCCACCTGGCGGGTCAGCCAGGGCGGCCTGGGCCAGAGCCACGCGACGCTCGCCGAGGCGCTGGCGTCCATCGCCAACAGCACGGGCTGGCGCCTGGCCGATGCCGCCGCGGTGGACGTCGACAGCCGCTACTACGTCGAGTTCGACTGGGCCCTCGACACCGCGCAGCTCCCGCGGCCCCTGCAGATCGGGCTCACCGGCATCGGTGCGGCCAGCGAGTGGGCGCTGGGTGTCGAGCGCACGCTGCGCCTGACCACGGAGCCCAAGTGAAGCGCTCACAGGGCTGGGCCTGGCTGGTCGGACTCATCGCGGCCACCGGCGTCGCACTGGTGCTGCTGTTCGTGCTCTCGCTCACGGGCGAGGCCGGGCGCTTCGTCGAGCGCCACATCGTCTGGCTGTACTGGCTCAACCTCGGCGTGGCCGCGCTGCTCGGGCTGGTGGTGCTGCTGGCTGCGCTGCGCCTGGCGATCCGACGGCGGCAGGGCAAGTTCGGCACCGCGCTGCTGTTCAAGCTGGCCGGCATCTTCACGCTGGTGGGCGTCTTGCCGGGCGTCGTGATCTACACCGTGAGCTACCAGTTCGTCTCGCGCAGCATCGAGGTGTGGTTCGACGTGCGCGTGCAGGGTGCGCTGGACGCCGGCCTCGACCTCGGGCGTGGCACGCTCGACGCGCTCGTGGCCGATGTGGGCAGCAAGACGCGGGCTGCGGCCGAACGCCTGGCCGACGGCCAAGGCAACCCCACGACCCTGGCGCTTGAACGCCTGCGCGAGCAACTCGCGGCGCAGGAAGTGGCCGTCGTCGGGGCCAGCGGCCAGGTGCTGGTATCCGCCGGCGGCAGCGCCGCCAACATCCTGCCCGAGCGGCCGGGCGCGCCGATGCTGCGGCAGGCACGGTCCCAGCGGGTGGTGAGCCAGATCGAGGGCCTGGACGACGAGCCGGCGCCAGGCGCTGCGTCGCGTGCGCGCGTGCGTGCGCTGGCCCGCGTGCCGGCCAGCGACCTGCAACTCGGCAGCGAGGAGCGCTTCCTGCTCGTCGTGCAGCCGATTCCTGCCGCGGTGGCCGCCAACGCGCTGGCGGTGCAGGGCGCGTACCGCGAATACCAGCAGCGCGCGCTGGCGCGCGACGGCCTGCGCAAGATGTACATCGGCACGCTCACGCTGGCGCTGCTGCTGGCGGTGTTCGGGGCCGTGCTGCTGGCCGCCGTGCTCGGCACCCAGCTCGCGCGGCCGCTGCTGCTGCTGGCCGAGGGCGTCCGGCAGGTGGCCGCGGGCGACCTCACCGCCAAGCCCGTGTCGGCCTCGCGTGACGAGATCGGCGGGCTGACGCGCAGCTTCGCGGCCATGACCGAGCAGCTGGGGCATGCCCGCGAGCAGGTCGAGCGCGGGGTCGCCCAGCTCGAGAGCGCGCGCACCCACCTGCAGACCATCCTCGACAGCCTGACCGCCGGCGTCATCGTGTTCGACGCCGAGCGCCGCATCGAGACCGTCAATCCCGGTGCCACGCGCATCTTCAAGCTGCCGCTGTCGGCCTATCGCGGACGGCGCCTGGACGAGGTTCCCGGGCTGGCCGGGTTCGCCGACGCCGTGTGGCAGCGCTTCGAGCTGCACGCGGCGAGCCCCGAGGCGGGCGAGCGCGACCACTGGCAGGATGCCTTCGAGCTCGCGCCACCCGCGTCGAGCGTGCTGCCACCGCCGCCCGAGGCCGAGGCACTCACGCTGCTGGTGCGTGGCGCGCACCTGCCGCACGATGCGCGGCTGCTCGTGTTCGACGACATCAGCGAAGTGGTGTCGGCGCAGCGCCAGGCCGCCTGGAGCGAGGTGGCGCGGCGCCTCGCGCACGAGATCAAGAACCCGCTGACGCCGATCCAGTTGTCGGCCGAGCGACTGCAGTTCAAGCTCGAGCCCAAGCTTTCGGGCGACGACGCCAGCCTGCTGCAGCGGTCGGTGGGCACCATCGTGACCCAGGTGCAGTCGATGAAGCAGCTGGTCAACGAGTTCCGCGACTACGCGCGCCTGCCTGCGGCCAAGCTGGTGCCGCTGGACCTCAACGCGCTGGTGGCCGAGGTGCTCGGGCTGTACGGCGAGGCCGTCGAGCAGGGCCGCCTGCATGCGCAGACGGCGCCCGATCTGCCGTGGATCCTGGGCGACGCCAGCCAGCTGCGCCAGGTGGTGCACAACCTGGTGCAGAACGCGCTCGATGCGGTGGCCGAGCGCGCCGATGGCCGTGTGGCGGTGCGTACCGAGGCCGTGCGCGGCGAGGGCACCGGCACGCGCGCGGTGCGCCTGGCGGTGCTCGACAACGGCCCGGGATTCGCCGACAAGGTGCTCAAGCGCGCCTTCGAGCCCTATGTCACCACCAAGGCGCGCGGCACCGGCCTGGGCCTGGCGGTGGTCAAGAAGATCGCCGACGAACACGGCGCCCGCGTGCGCATCGGCAACCGGGAGCCGCAAACGGGGGGGGGCGGCGGCGCGGCGGGCGCCCAAGTTTCGCTATCATTTTCCAACCTCGCCGCAGCGCCATCGGCCCCTGCCGTGACGGCACACCCACCGCCCGACGCTGCCGCGCCTGCCCAAGCTCCATGGCCACCATCCTCGTAGTCGACGACGAAGTCGGCATCCGCGCCCTGCTGTCGGAGATCCTCACCGACGAAGGGCACAGCGTCGAACTGGCCGAGAACGCGGCCCAGGCGCGCGCGGTGCGCGAGCGCCTGCGGCCCGACCTGGTGCTGCTCGACATCTGGATGCCCGACGTCGACGGCATCACGCTGCTCAAGGAGTGGGGCGCCACCGGCATGCTGACGATGCCGGTGATCATGATGAGCGGCCACGGCACGATCGACACCGCTGTGGAGGCCACCAAGTTCGGCGCCATCGCCTTCCTCGAGAAGCCGGTGACGCTGCAGAAGCTGCTGCGCGCCGTCGAGCAGGGCCTGGCCAAGCCGAGCGCCGCGGCCAAGCCGGCGACGCCCGTGCACCACCCGCACCACAACCACCACCTCGGCGACATGGCGCTGACCGTCGAGGCGGCCATGACCGGCGGCCAGGGTCTGCCCTCCGCGCCGCTGATGCTCGGCCCGCAGGCCGAGCAGAGCTTCGATCTCGACCGCCCGCTGCGCGAGGCGCGCGACGCCTTCGAGAAGAGCTACTTCGAGTTCCACCTGGCGCAGGAGAACGGCAGCATGACCCGCGTCGCCGAGAAGACCGGCCTGGAGCGCACGCACCTGTACCGCAAGCTCAAGCAGCTGGGCGTGGATCTCTCGCGCAACAAGCGCGGCGGATCGCTCTGATCCCAGCGATCCGGGCGCCCCGCCGGCGTGGTCTATAATCGCCGGCTCACGGCCAAGTAGCTCAGTTGGTAGAGCAGCGGATTGAAAATCCGCGTGTCGGTGGTTCGATTCCGCCCTTGGCCACCAA
>DASTJE010000232.1:0-15246 GCA_035716845.1 Burkholderiaceae bacterium | reverse complement strand
GGCGAAGAACTCCAGGCCGCGCAGCAGGTTGAAGCGCTCGGAGTCGAGCACGCCCTGCAGGCGGCCGCGCGGGACTTCGCGCCGCTCGATCACGCCGGCCAGCGCCTGGGCGAACGCGTCCCAGGTCGCCGGACGATCCTCGGGGCGCTTGGCCAGCGCCTGCACGATCAGCCGGTCGAGGCTGTCGGGCACGCCCTCGCGCAGCGACGCGAGCGGCGCCGGCGGCTGCGAAAGGATCTGGTGCATCAGCGCGGCCTGCGTCGGCCCTTCGTACGGCGGGCGCCCGGCGATCAGGTGGTACAGCACGGCGGCCAGCGAGTACATGTCGGCCTGGCTGTCCAGCGCCGAGCCTTCGAGCTGCTCGGGCGCCATGTACGCCAGCGAGCCGACCCGGTGGATCTGGGTGCGGTCGGCCTCGAGCTGCAGCACGCTGCCGAAGTCGGTGATCTTCACGTCCACGACCGCGTCGCCGTCCATCACCGCCAGCAGGTTGGCGGGCTTGACGTCGCGGTGGATCAGGCCCTGGCGGAACACGTAGCCGAGCGCCATTGCGCACTTGAAGCCGATTTCCACCACCTGTTCCAGCGGCATCAGCGCATCGGGGCGGCAGAAGGACTTCAGGGTGACGCTCGGCACGTACTCCATCACCAGATAGGGGTGGCGCGCGTCGGCCACTGCGTCGTAGATCTGCACGACGTTCGGGTGGTTCAGGCGCCCGACCAGTGCGGCCTCGGCGGCGAAGAACCGACCGTAGAAGTGCGCGCTGCCGGCCGCGGCGTTGCTCTCGCCGCCATCGGGTGGCCGCACGCACTTGATGGCCACGTCGCGGTCGCGGAAGTCGTCGCGCGCCCGGTACACCACGCTCGTCGCGCCCTCGCCCAGGCGTTCGGTCACCCGGTACGGGCCGATGTGGGCGGGCGCGGACAAGGCCGCCTCGGCATCTGCAGGCATGGCGTGTCGAGGATAGGCGCGGGACGAGAGGGCGGACACGGGACGGCGAGGGCGCTTCGCGGCAGGCGTGATCTTCGTCACGTTCGCGTCGGGCCGGTCGGTCGAACAGCGCCGGCATGGCCCTGTTCCAGCCGCGTTCGTGTCGCCGATGGCCTGTGCCGCGGCGCGGTCGAGGGGCCTCCGTAGAATCCCGGCCATGCTTCAAGCCCAACAGGACCTGCTCGCCGCGCTCGGTCGGGCGCTCGACGACACGGTACCCGGGCACGGCATGGCGCCCGCCTTCGAATCGCCCAAGCAGGCGGCCCACGGCGACCTGGCCATCACCGTGGCGATGGCGCTGGCCAAGGCGACCAGAAGCCCGCCGCGCGCCGTCGCCGAACGGCTCAAGGCGGCGCTGCAGGCGCAGCCGGCGGTGCAGCGCTGGGTGGAGGCGCTCGAGGTCGCCGGCCCCGGCTTCATCAACCTGCGGCTCGCCCCCGCGGCCAAGCAGGCGGTGGTGGCCGAGGTGCTGCGCGCAGGCGACGCGTTCGGCCGCCGGCCGGCCAGCGGCGAGCGCGTGATGGTCGAGTTCGTGTCGGCCAACCCGACCGGCCCGCTGCACCTGGGCCACGCCCGCAACGCCGCGCTGGGCGACTGCATCTGCAACCTCTTGCAGGCCCAGGGCGCCGAGGTGGTGCGCGAGTTCTACTACAACGACGCGGGCGTCCAGATCCAGACCCTGGCGCTGTCGACGCAGGCGCGCCTGAAGGGCCTCAGGCCCGGCGACGCCGACTGGCCCGAGGCGGCCTACAACGGCGAGTACATCGCCGACATCGCCGCCGATTTCCTGGCCCGCAAGACGGTGCACGCCGACGACCGCGAGTTCACCGCCAGCGGCGACCCGGACGACCTCGAAGGCATCCGCCAGTTCGCAGTGGCCTACCTGAGGCATGAGCAGGACCTCGACCTGCAGGCCTTCGGCGTGCGCTTCGACCACTACTACCTCGAAAGCAGCCTGTACACCGACGGCCGCGTCGAAGACACGGTGCGCCGCCTCGTCGCCGCGGGCAAGACGTACGAGCAGGACGGCGCGCTGTGGCTGCGCAGCACCGAGTACGGAGACGACAAGGACCGCGTGATGCGCAAGTCCGACGGCTCGTACACCTACTTCGTGCCCGACGTGGCCTACCACGTGGCCAAGTTCGAGCGCGGCTTCCGCAAGGTGATCAACGTGCAGGGCACCGATCACCACGGCACCGTGGCGCGCGTGCGCGCCGGGCTGCAGGCGGTGGGCATGGGCATCCCGGCCGGCTTCCCGGACTACTGCCTGTACAAGATGATCACGGTGATGAAGGGCGGCCAGGAGGTCAAGATCTCCAAGCGTGCCGGCAGCTACGTGACGCTGCGCGACCTCATCGACTGGACCAGCCGCGATGCGGTGCGCTTCTTCCTCGTCAGCCGCAAGGCCGACACCGAGTACACCTTCGACGTCGACCTCGCGCTGGCGCGCAACGACGAGAACCCGGTCTTCTACGTGCAGTACGCGCACGCGCGCATCTGCTCCGTGCTGGCGATGTGGCGCGAGCGCGGCGGCGATGCGGCCGCGCTCGCCGCGGCCGACCTGTCGCGGCTCGTGGCGCCCAGCGAGGCGTCGCTGATGCTCGAGCTGGCAAGCTTCCCGGGCATGCTCGCGCGCGCGGCCGCCGGCCTGGCGCCGCACGACGTGGCGTTCTACGCACGCGGCCTGGCGGCGGCCTTCCACGCCTACTACGCGGCCGAGCGTTTCCTGGTGGACGACCCGGAACTCGCGCGGGCACGCATGGCCCTGCTCGCCGCCACGGCGCAGGTGCTGCGCAACGCGCTGGCGGTGCTCGGCGTGTCGGCCCCCGAACGCATGGACCGGGACACGGCGCCCGAATCGATCAACCCCTGACGGACCTCATGGCATGACAGTGCAACGCGGCGGCTTCGCGCTCGGACTCATCGTCGGTCTGCTGGTCGGCCTCGCGCTCGCGCTGGGTGTGGCGCTGTACGTGACCAAGGTGCCGGTACCCTTCGTCAACAAGGTGCCGCAGCGCACGCCCGAGCAGGACGCGGCCGAGGCCGAGCGCAACAAGAATTGGGATCCCAACGCGCCCCTGGCCGGCAAACCCGTGCCGCGGCCGGCGGCGTCCGCCCCCGTCGCGGCGCCCGCGGCCACGCCGGCCGCGCCTGCGCCGACGACCGCTCCCGCGACCGCGCCATCCAAGGCACCAGGCGCCACGTCGCAGCGCGACCCGGCCGCGATCCTGTCCGGCCAGCCGCCCGACGCGGCCAAGTCCACCAAAGCGGGCGCGGATCCGTTCACCTACTTCGTGCAGGTGGGCGCCTATGCCAGGCAGGAGGACGCGGAGCAGCAGCGTGCCCGGGTGGCCCTGCTGGGCATGAGCGCCAAGATCAGCGAGCGCGAGCAGGCCGGCCGCACGGTCTACCGCGTGCGCGTCGGCCCCTTCGAGCGCAAGGAGCAGGCCGATGCCGCGCAGGACAAGCTGGCGGGCAGCGGCGTCGAGGCGGCGCTCGTGCGCGTCGAACGCTGAGCGCGAAACCCTTTCAACCGAAGTACGAGGACTCCATGACGCATCCGATCACTCGCCGCCGCTTCTCCCGACTCGGTGCTGCGGCCGCCCTGCTGGGGGCGGCCGGCGCGCACGCCCAGGGCGCCCAACCGGTCGAGGGGCGCGACTTCGTGCGCCTGAACACCCCGGCGCCCGTGGCGGCGGGCGGCAAGATCGACATCGTCGTCTTCTTCTCGTACGGCTGCCCGCACTGCTACAGCTTCGAGCCCATGCTCGAGCAATGGATGAAGCGCCTGCCGGCCGACGTCGCCGTGCGTCGCGTGCCGGCCGCCTTCAACGGCCCGTTCGAGGGCTATGCCAAGCTCTACCTGGCGCTCGAGGCGCTGGGCCTGGCCGACACGCTGAGCCGCCGCGTCTTCAATGCCATCCACGTGCAGCGCCAGCGCCTGGACAAGGAGGCCGACATCGCCGCCTTCGTGCAGGCCAACGGGGCCGACGGGGCCAAGGTGGTGGAGACGATGAAATCCTTCGGCGTGGCCACCAAGCTCAAGCAGTCCCGGCAGCTGTTCGACGCCTACAAGATCGACGGCGTGCCCACGCTCGGGATCCACGGCCGCTGGTTCACCTCGCCGGCGCTGGCCAACGGCCACGACCGCGCGCTGGCGGTGGCCGACGTGCTGATCGGGCGCGCGCGCAAGGGCGGCTGAGACGCCTGCGCGGCCTCATCGGCGCCGCCGGAACGGCGTTGCCCGGTGCGCCCCTCGGCCTGCATCGGGGGTTGCCGCGACGATCGGGCGAACTACTGAATGAGTCCGTTCTTCAGCGCGTAGTAGGTCAGGTCGCTGTTCGATTGGAGCCTGAGCTTGTCCAACACGCGCGAGCGGTAGGTGCTCACGGTCTTGACGCTGAGAAACATCTGCTCGGCGATGTGCCCGACGGTCTCACCGCGCGCCAGGCGCAGGAACACCTGCAACTCGCGCTCGCTCAGCGCCTCGTGTGGTGGCTGGTCCACGCCGCCGGCAAAGCCGTCGGCCAGCAATTCGGCCACGGCAGGGGTGATGTAGCGGCGGCCTCGCGCCACGGTGCGGATGGCGTTGGCGATCTCCGGCGGGTCGCACTCCTTGTTGAGGTAACCGCTTGCCCCCAGCCGCAGCAGGGTCGTGGCGTAGTGCGCTTCCGGGAAGCCGCTGAGGATCAGGACCGGCAGGTCGGGGAAGCGCGCCTTGATCGCAGCCAACGCGTCCACGCCGCCCTGGTCGGGCATCGACAGATCCATCACCAGCACGTCGACCTCGCCGCTGCGCACGATCTCGAGCGCCTCGCGGCCGTTCGATGCCTCGGCCGTGACGCGAAGGTCCACTTCGTCGGAAAGGAATTGCCGCAATCCGGAGCGCACGATGGCGTGGTCGTCGACGATGCCGACGCGGATCATGGAAGGCCTCCCTCATGAATGCCCTGTCCGGTTTGAGTGTAAAGGTCGCGCCCGCGTCGCTGCCGCTGTGGCGCCGCCTGCTGTCGTACCGGCTGGCCGCGCCGCTGGCGATCGTGCTGGCCGTCCTCGTGCTGTCGATCAACGAGGCCGGTTTCCGGGCCGCGGAAGAGGTGACGGCGCGGCGCGACGTGGCAGTCGAGACCCGGCTGGCGGTGGACCGCGCGCGGCGCCTCGCGTTGCTGATGGAGTCCGCGCAGCGCGGCTACCTGCTGACCGGCCGCCCCGAGTACCGGGCGCCGTTCGATGCGGCGCGCTCGCAAAGCGGGCCGGTCATCCAGTCGCTGCGCGACATCGCCCGGCGCATGCCGGTGCAGCGCGACGTGGTGCTGCAGCTCATCGAGGCGATCGAGCGCCGCTACTCGGAGTTGGCCGAGGTGATGCGCCTTTACGAGGCTGGCGAGCGCGACCGCGCCCTGACGCTGACGCTGACCGACATCGGCCGCGAGCACATGGAGCAGGTCAACGCGTTGGTCGAGGAGGTCAGCCGCCAGGAAGAGGAGGCCTACGTGCGCGGCGGGCGGCAGCGCGAGATGGTGCGCTTCTGGAGCCGAGTGGCCATCGGCGCCATGGTGATGCTGTGCCTGGCCGCGGTGTTCGCCGCGCTGCGCCTGTCGCGCGAGCGTGAACGCGAGCGCGCGAGCCACCTGGAGGACATCAGCCGCGAGCGCGACAAGCTCGAGACCGAGGTGGCGCACCGCACGCAGGATCTCACCGAGCTGGCGCGCTACCTGCAGACGGTGCGCGAGGACGAGCGCAGCCGCCTGGCGCGCGAGCTGCACGACGAGCTCGGCGGCCTGCTGACCGCCGCCAAGCTCGACGTCGCGCGCGTGCGCAAGCGCGTGCAGGGCACGGGCCCCGAGGTCGCCGAGCGCATCGACCACCTCGGTCAGACGCTGGACGCGGGCATTGCCCTCAAGCGCCGCATCATCGAGGACCTGCGGCCCTCGTCGCTGGACAACCTCGGCCTGCAGCGCACGCTCGAGATCCTGTGCTCCGAGTTCGCGCGCCGCTCGGAGATCGAGGTCGTGTCGTCGATCGACGAGGTCGAACTGGCCAAGGAGCGGCAGCTCGTGGTCTATCGCCTGGTCCAGGAGGCGCTTACCAACGTCGCCAAGTACGCACGGGCTCGCCGCGTCGAGGTGACCCTGGCCAAGGCCGATGGCATGGCCCGCGTCCAGGTGCGCGACGACGGCGTCGGATTCGACGCCACCCAGGTGCGCGACGGCGCGCACGGCCTGCGCGGCATGCGCTTCCGCGTGCAGTCCTGCGGCGGGCGCTGGGCGCTCGAGACGGCGCCGGGTGATGGCACCCTGGTGCAGGCCGAGATCCCGCTGTAAGTGCGCATCGCGGCCGCGTCCTACACCGCCGGCCAAGACAGCGCCCTAGACTGGCTTCCGGCATTGCCGCCACAGGCCTCCCCCGGACCATGCAACCGCTCACCGTATTCGTCGTCGAGGACAGTGCCACGATACGGCACAACCTCGTGGCAACGCTCGAAGAGCTGGCCCCGGTGCGCGTGGTCGGGTTCGCGGAGGACGCAATCGATGCCATCGAGCGCCTGACGGGCGATCCTCCGCCCTGCGACCTGGCGATCATCGACGTGCTGCTGCGCCAGGGTTCGGGTGTGGACGTGCTCAAGGCCCTGCATCGCGCGGCAAGCCCCTTGCGGCGCGTGGTGCTGACGAACTACGCCACCGACCTGATGCGCGATCACTGCATTGCGCTGGGGGCCGAGCGCGTGTTCGACAAGTCGGCCGAAGTCGAAGGGCTGATCGCGTACTGCGGGGCACTCGCCACCGAGCGCGGTTGAGCGCGGCGACGCTCGTGCACAGCGTCGCCGATGCGGCGCCGTCCTACACGGGACGCCGACATCCGCCGACCTTCGGGTACCTGCTGCAGCTGCACAGTGAGGGCGCGGGCCGGCCCGTCGGCCGGTTCGTCTGGACATCCCGAAGGAGAACACCATGAAGATCCCGCGCTCTGCCCTCGTGGCCGCGATGTCGACCCTGACGCTGATCACGGCCGCCGGCTGCGCCGTCGTGAGAGACCAGCAAAGCGTCGGCACCTATATCGACGACTCGGTGCTCACCACGCGCGTGAAGGCCAAGTTCGCCGACAACCCGACCGTCAGTGCCCTCGCCTTGTCCGTCGAGACCTTCAAGGGCGTCGTTCAGCTGAGCGGCGTGGCCAAGTCGAGCGAGGAGCGGCAGCTCGCCGAGAAGCTCGCGCGCGAGACGTCGGGCGTCGTCGCGGTGCAGAACAACATCCGCGTCAGCGGCTGAACCGGCATGAGCGGACAACCCGCCCGTGCCACTGTCTGGGCCGCGTTCGTCGTCTGCATTTCCCTGGCCGCGGCCGCCGTGCTGGCGGCGGCCCCGGTCCCGCACGCGATCGCCGGCCTGCAACCCGACCTGGCGTCCCTGCTGCCCTGATGCGGGGCACGCCCCTTTTCCTCGGAGGCTTTCATGAACTCTGCGCAAGACATGCGTCCGGCCGCCTATGCGCCGCGCCGTTCGGTCTGGCCCGGCGTGCTCGGCGCGGCCCTGATCGTCGCCACCGCGGGCGGCTTGATCCTGGTGCAACCCGACGGCAAGGGCTCGGCGCCACCTCCCCATGCGGCTCTCGG
This sequence comes from Burkholderiaceae bacterium, assembly GCA_035716845.1. GTDB lineage: Bacteria > Pseudomonadota > Gammaproteobacteria > Burkholderiales > Burkholderiaceae_C > CADEEN01. Next base: position 7,643 of record DASTJE010000232.1, on the reverse strand, counting down.
GGCGGCCCCGGCCGCCGTGGTGCCTGCCGAGGTTGCGAAGCCCGCGGCTCCGGGTGCCGTCGCAACACCCGCGCCGAGCGCCGAGAGCGCCCGGGGGGCCTCGGACCGCTGAAGTCCGCCGCTGACGCGAGGGGCGGCAGCGGTGCGCTCGCGCCCTGAAGGCCACGCTGCTGCGGGCCGCACGATCCGACGCACGCGCTGACCCCGACGCGGGGGCCTCAGGGTGGACTCGGCATGCCCCCGCGCACTGGGGTGGGGGCTAGAATGGCCTGCAAGTTTTGTGCCGCCATGCCCCCCCGTTCCTTGACGCCCCTGCTCCTCGGCGCGCTCGTCGCCAGCGCTCCGTCGTGGGCCGAGCGTGCCGACCGGAGCAAGCCGCTGACGATCGAGGCCGACCAGCCCAGTTCCGTCGACCTGATCCGCCAGGTGGTGGTGTTCAACGGCAACGTGGTCGTGGCGCAGGGCACGATGGCCATCCGCGCCGAGCGTGTCGAGGTGCGCGAGCGACCCGACGGGCACCGCAGCGCCTCGGCGCTGGGCAGCGCGGGCAAGCCCGCCACGTTCCGGCAAAAGCGCGACGGGGTGGACGAGTTCATCGAAGGCCGCGCCGATCGCATCGAGTACGACAGCCGCGGCGACGTCGTGCGCTTCGTCGGCACGGCGCAGGTCAGGCGCCTGCGCGGCAGCACGCCGGCCGACGAGATCAGCGGTGAATTGATCACCTACGACAACGGCAGCGAGACCTTCAGCGTGCAGGGGGCCGCCGCCGGCGCCTCGGCACCCGCGGGCCGCGTGCGCGTGGTCATCACGCCCAAGCCGGAGTCCGGCGCGCCGCCGCGCTGACGATGCAGGGCATCGCCGCCACCTTGCCGCCGACCACGGTGGCGAGCCGCCTCGAAGCCACCGGCCTGCAGAAGCGCTACGGCGCGCGCACGGTGGTCAGCGAGGTGCACCTGGCGGTGGCTGCGGGCGAGGTGGTCGGGCTGCTGGGGCCCAACGGCGCGGGCAAGACGACCACCTTCTACATGGTGGTGGGGCTGCTGCGCGCCGACGCCGGGCGCATCACGATCGACGGTGAAGCGGTCGAGGGCATGCCGATCCACCAGCGCTCGCGCCTGGGCCTGTCCTACCTGCCCCAGGAGGCCTCGATCTTCCGCAAGCTCACGGTGGAGGAGAACATCCGCGCCGTGCTCGAGCTGCAGCTCGGCCCCGACGGCAAGCCGCTGCCCCGGCAGCACATCGAGGGCCTGCTCGACGGCCTGCTGGTGGACCTGTCGATCGAGAAGCTGCGCACCAGCCCGGCGCCGGCGCTGTCGGGCGGCGAGCGACGCCGCGTCGAGATCGCGCGGGCGCTGGCCACCCAGCCGCGCTTCATCCTGCTCGACGAACCGTTTGCCGGCGTGGATCCGATCGCGGTGATCGAGATCCAGCGCATCATCCGCTTCCTCAAGTCGCGCGGCATCGGCGTGCTCATCACCGACCACAACGTGCGCGAGACGCTGGGCATCTGCGACCGCGCCTACATCATCAGCGAGGGCCGCGTGCTGGCCGAAGGCACGCCCGACGCGATCGTCGAGAACCCGGACGTGAGAAAGGTCTACCTCGGCGAGCACTTCCGGATGTGAGCATGAAGCCGTCGTTGCAGGTACGGCTGTCGCAGCATCTGGCGCTCACGCCCCAGCTGCAGCAATCGATCCGCCTGCTGCAGCTGTCCACGCTGGAACTGCACCAGGAGGTCGAGCAGATGCTCGACCAGAACCCCTTCCTCGAGGCCGAGGAGGACGCCGCGCCGATCCATGACGCGCCCGTGCTTCCCGAACGCGCCGCGGCGGCAGCCGACGACGCGAGCGAGGCTGCAGACGGCGCTGACGATGCCGCGGGCATGGACACTGCCGATTTCGGCACCACCGAGCGCGAGGACTGGGCCAACGGCACCGAGGGGGACGACTTCGACGGCATCCGCGAAACGCCCCAGCTGGCCGGCAGCGGGGCGGCCGACGACGGGTTCGAGCCGCAGGAGCGCGCGGACGCCGGCGGCCCCACCCTGCAGGAGCATCTGCGCGGCCAGCTGGCCGGCATGCGCCTGGAGCCCGCGGACCAGGCGGCGCTGCTGCTGCTGATCGACTCGCTCGACGACGACGGCTACCTCGTCGATCGCCTGGAGGACCTGGCGGCGCAGTTTGCTCCCGAGGAAGGGCTCGAGCGCGAGGAGCTGCTGCAGCGCCTGCAGTGCGCCCTCAAGTGGCTGCAGAGCCTGGAGCCCACCGGCGTGGGTGCGCGCAACCTCTCGGAGTGCCTGGTGCTGCAGTTGCGCGCCCGGCCGCGCACCGAGGTGCAGGCGGTGGCCATCATCGTCTGCAAGCAGCACCTGGACCTGCTGGCCCGGCGCGACCTGAAGAGGCTGGCCGCCGCCACCGGTGCCGAGGAGGACCTGCTCAAGGCGGCACAGGCGCTGATCGTCGCCTGCGAGCCCAAGCCGGGGCGCCCCTTCACGCGCAGCGAGGGCCAGCCGGTGGTGCCCGACGTGATCGTGCAGAAGGCCGGCCGCGGCTGGCGCGTCGTGCTCAACCCGGACGTGATGCCGCGCCTGCGCATCAACGATGCCTATGCGCTGGCCCTCAAGGGCGCGCGCGGCGGCAGCGGCTCGCCGCTGGCCGCGCGGCTGCAGGAGGCGCGCTGGTTCGTGAAGAACATCCAGCAGCGCTTCGACACCATCGTGCGCGTCTCGCAGGCCATCGTCGAGCGCCAGAAGGGCTTCTTCACGCACGGCGAGATCGCGATGCGCCCGCTGGTGCTGCGCGAAATCGCCGACGAGCTGGGCCTGCACGAGAGCACCATCTCGCGCGTGACCACCGCCAAGTACATGGCCACGCCGCTGGGCACCTTCGAGCTCAAGTACTTCTTCGGCTCGGGGCTGGCCACCGAGGCCGGCGGCAACGCGTCGTCGACCGCGGTGCGCGCGCTGATCAAGCAGCTCGTCGCCGTCGAGTCCCCGGCCAGGCCGCTGTCGGACAACCAGCTCGCCGAGATGCTCGCCGAGCAAGGCATCCAGGTGGCGCGGCGCACCGTGGCCAAGTACCGCGAGGCGCTGAAGATCGCGCCGGCCAACCTGCGGCGCGCGCTGTGAGGCCGCGACGCCACCCATCATGAAGACCGAGCTTTTCCTGCCCTGCGCCCAGGGCGTGGAGCCCCTGCTGGCGGACGAGTGCGCGCGCGTGCTGGGCGAAGGTGCCTCGGTGCGCGCCGTGCGCGGGGGCGTGGTCGTGCACGGAGACGCGCCCACGGCGATGCGCCTGAACCTCGAGAGCCGGCTCGCGCAGCGCGTGCTGTGGCCGCTCGCGCACGGCGAGTACCGCCACGAGAACGACCTGTACGAGCTGGCGCGACGCGTGCCGTGGCGCGAGTGGATCACTCCGCAGCAGACGCTGCGCGTGGACACCACTGCGCAACGCTCGCCGTTGAGGAGCCTGAACTTCGCCAGCCTGCGCATCAAGGACGCGGTGTGCGACGTGCTGCGCGAGGCCACGGGCGCGCGCCCGAGCGTGGACACGCGCCGCCCCGACCTGCCGCTGGCCCTGCACCTGACCGCCACGCACGCCACGCTGTACGCCGACACCTCGGGCGAGGCCTTGTTCAAGCGCGGCTGGCGCGACGCCGGGGCGCAAAAGGGCGAGGCGCCCTTGAAGGAGACCCTGGCCGCCGCCATGCTGGCCGCGGCGGGCTGGCAGGGGCGCGCCGAGGACGGCCCGCTGCTCGACCCGTGCTGCGGCGCCGGCACCATCGCCATCGAGGCGGCGCAGATCGCCTGCGGCATCGCGCCTGGGCTCGAGCGCCGCTTTGCGTTCGAGCGCCTTGCGCCGTGGCGCGAGCACCTGGGGGCCTGGCGCGCGCTGCGCGAGGCCGCGCGCGCGCGCGTGCACGCCAGCGCGGTGCCGCTGTACGCCGGCGACGTGAGTTTCCGCATGACGGACTTCGCCACCCGCAACGCCGAGCGCGCCGGCGTCCAGGGTGTGATCGAGTTCAAGACGGCCGACGCGCTGCAGCGCCCCCCGCCGGCCGCGGCCGGCACCCTGGTGCTCAATCCGCCGTACGGCGAGCGCATCGGCGCCAAGGGCACGCAGGGGCGCGAGGGCTTCGAGCAGGGCGAGGGCTCCTCGGCCGCGTTCTTCGCGGCGCTGGCCGCGCACTGGAAGCGCCACTATGCGGGCTGGACCGCCTGGGTGCTGAGCCCGGACCCGAAGCTGCCGGGGCTGATGCGCCTGAAGGAGAGCCGGCGCGTGCCGATGTGGAATGGCCCGATCGAGTGCCGGCTGCTGCGCTTCGACATGGTGGCTGGATCGGCGCGCGAGGCGCGGCATTAGGGTCGGCCCTGCATCCGAAGCGGGGTCCGGGCGCATCCAAGCAGCATCTCCACGCGAACCCAAGGCGGACCCATGGACCTGACCCAGATCCCCAAGATCCTCGGCGTGCTGCTGCCCTTCCTGGGCATCCTGCTGCCGCTGCTCATCATCGTCGCGTTGCTGTGGTTCAAGGAGCGCCAGCGCGCGGCCTTGTACGACACCGTGCGCCATTTCGCCGACCGCGGCATGCCGGTGCCGCGCGAACTGCTGGAGCCCCCTCCGGCGCGCGGCGGCGGCGCGGCCAACACGCCGCGCATGCGGGCCTTCACGCAGATCGGTGCCGGCGCCGGCCTGGCGCTGCTGTTCTGGTCGCTGGAAATGCACAACCTGATCGGCATCGGCGGCCTGGTGGCGTGCGTGGGGTTGGCGCAGTTGTGGGCGCTCACGCTCGATGAGCGCGACGCACGCCGTCGTGACGGGACGCCGGAGTGACGCACAGGCGCCCGAGGCCGGGGCGCCGCTCGCGGCGGCCGGCTTCGAGGCGCTGGTGCGCGCCCACCAGTCGCGCGTGCGCCAGCAATTGCGGCGCCTGACGCGCGGCGACCACGCGCTGGCCGACGACCTGGCGCAGGAGACCTTCGTGCAGGCGTGGCGCCACATCGGCACGTTCCGTGGCGAGGCGCGCGTGTCGACCTGGCTGTACCGCATCGCGTACAACGCCTTCCTGGCCCACCAGCGCACGGGCGCGGGCCGCGCCGTCGCCCTGCACGACGAAGTCGCGGGAGATGACGTCGCGCAGGCCGACGGTGCGCCCGGCATCGGCCTGCGCATGGACGTCGCGCGCGCACTGGACCGCCTGGCCGAACCCGAGCGTGTGGCCCTGGTCCACTGCTTCCAGCTCGACCTGAGCCACGCCGAGGCGGCCGAAGTCCTGGGCTGGCCGCTGGGGACCCTCAAATCGCACGTGGCGCGCGGCAAGGCGCGCCTGCGAGAACAGCTGCAGGCCTGGCAGCATGGAGACGGCGCATGACCATCGACCGCATTGACGACACTGCCCTCGAGGCCGCCTTGAGCGACCCTCCGGCGGCCCTGCCCGACGCCGGATTCACCGCTGCCGTCATGCAGCGCATTGCGGCCGACGAGGCGGCGCGGCGCAGCCCGGTGGCGCCCGCGCAGGCCCTGGAGGGGCTGCGCGCCATCGAGCGCGTCGAGCGTCGCCGCGCGCGCTGGACGAGAGCGGGCCTCGCTGCAGGCAGCGTCCTGGCCCTGGGGGTCGCGGCGATCGGCGCGGATGGCGCCGCGTTGCTGACGGGCGAGACGGCGCTGGCGCTGGCGGCGGCGTTCGCCGTGACGGCGTGGCAGCTGGCGGAGGCGCTCGGGCGCCCGAGCGCGCCGCACCGCGCGCCTCGGCGTGCCCTACGATAGCGTTAACCGGCCCTAGGCGCGCAGCGCCAGCGCGGCCAGCACGGCCAGCGGCGCGGTGTCGGCACGCAGCACGCGCGGCCCCAGGCCCACCGGCACGAAACCGCAGGCGCGGGCGGTGTCCTCCTCGGACCCGGTCAGCCCGCCCTCCGGGCCGCTGAGCAGCTGCAGCGTGTCCATCGCGGCGTCGCGCACGCGCACGAAGGCTGTCGCGTCGCGCCACGCGAGCAGCCAGCGCGCATCGCCCCGGCCCGCCCCGAGTGCGGCCAGCCAGCTCTCGAGCGGCCGCGGGGCATGCACCGACGGCACGCGGTTGCGGCCGCACTGCTCGCAGGCCGCCACCGCGATGGCCTGCCAGTGGGCACGCCGCTTGTCGGCGCGCTCGCCGGACAGGCGCAGCACCGAGCGTTCGGTGATCAGGGGCTGGATCGCCGCAACGCCCAGTTCGGTGGCCTTCTCGACCAGGTGGTCCATGCGGTCGCCGGCGGGCATGGCCAGCGCGAGCGTGATGGCGAGCGGCAGCTCGCGCTCGACCGGCCGGTGCTCGAGCAGGCTGACCGTCACGTCGCGGCGCCCCATCGATTCGATGCGCGCCGCCCATTCCCCGCCCGCACCGTCGAACAGCGTGAGCGCGTCGCCGGGCTGCAGGCGCAGCACCTGGGCGTGGCGGACGGCCTCGGGCGGCAGCGCCAGCGATGGCCCGGCCGCAAGCGGCGCGCTCACGTGCAGGCGCGGCGGCATGGCTACTTGGGAGCGTCGCGCAGTTCGCGGCGCAGGACCTTGCCCACCGGGCTCTTGGGCAGCTGGTCGCGGAACTCGATCACCTTCGGGCGCTTGTAGCCGGTGAGATTGGTCTCGCAATAGGCCTTCACGTCGGCGCTGGTGATCGTCGGGTCCTTGCGCACGATCACCACCTTCACCGCCTCGCCGGACTTCTCGTCGGGCATGCCCACGGCCGCGCACTCGAGGACGCCCGGCATCTGCGTGACCACGTCCTCGACCTCGTTGGGGTACACGTTGAAGCCGCTCACGAGGATCATGTCCTTCTTGCGGTCGACGATGCGGAAGTAGCCGCGCTCATCCATCACGCCGATGTCGCCGCTGCGGAAGAAGCCGTCGGCCGTCATCACCTTGGCGGTCTCGTCGGGGCGCTGCCAGTAGCCGGCCATCACCTGAGGGCCGCGGATCGCGATCTCCCCGGGCGTGCCCGGCGGCACTTCCTGGCCGGCGTCGTCGATCAGCTTGAGTTCGGTGTTGGGCAGCGGCAGCCCGATCGTGCCGCTGAAGCCGGTGCTGTCCACCGGATTGCAGCAGGCCGAGGGCGAGGTCTCCGACAGGCCGTAGCCCTCCACGATCGGACAGCCCGTCTTGTCGAACCAGAGTTTCGCGGTCGCGCTCTGCACGGCCATGCCGCCGCCCACGCTGATGCGCAGCGAGGACCAGTCCACCTTGTGGAAGTCCGGGTGGTGCGCGATGGCGTTGAACAGGGTGTTGACCGCGGGAAAGCTGTGGAACCTGCGTCCCGCCAGTTCCTTGAGCAGGGCGCCGACGTCGCGCGGGTTGGGGATCAGGATGTTGCAGCTGCCGATGCGCAGGCCCAGCAGCATGTTCGAACTGAAGCCGAAGATGTGGTACAGCGGCAGCGCGCAGACGGTGGTGGGCTGCTCGCCGGGCGGGATCTTCGCCAGCGCCGGCCCGTACCAGGCCTCGGCCTGCAGGATGTTGGCCAGCAGGTTGCGATGCAGCAGCACCGCGCCCTTGCTGACGCCGGTGGTGCCGCCGGTGTACTGCAGTACGGCGATGTCGTCGGGCCCCAGGTCGGGCGCGGCGTACGGCAGCCCCCTGCCGCGGCGCAGCGCGCCGTTGAAGCGCGTGGCGCCG
>DASTJE010000231.1:0-5973 GCA_035716845.1 Burkholderiaceae bacterium | reverse complement strand
GCCGTCGTCCACCGCGACGGCACGCGCATCCCGGTGGAGTTCATCGTGCGCACGATCGAGCGTGGCGGCGAGTCGCTGCGCATGACGATCGTGCGCGACATCCGTGACCGCGAGGCGGCGCGCTCGCGCATCCACCACCTGGCGCACCACGACCCGCTGACCGACCTGCTCAACCGCAGCGCCTTCATGGATCGGCTCGAGGTGGTGATGAAGGGCGCCCGGTCGGCCGACGCCCAGGGCGCGCTGGTGTTCATCGACCTCGACCACTTCAAGCGCGTCAACGACTCCCTCGGCCACCTGGCCGGCGACGTGCTGCTGCAGACGCTGGCGCGGCGGCTGGTGGCGATGCTGCGCACCGACGACGTGGTGGCGCGCTTCGGCGGCGACGAGTTCATGGCGCTGCTGCCCGGCGTCGCGCACGAGAGCGACGTGGTGGAGATCGCCGAGAAGATCCTGAACACGCTGGCGGCGCCGGTGCTGGTGCAGGGGCGGCCGATCTCGATCACGCCCACGCTGGGCATCGCCCTGTATCCGCAGCATGCGCGCACGCCGGCCGACCTGGTGAAGAACGCCGACTCCGCGATGTACCGTGCCAAGCGCGAGGGGCGTGCGATGTTCCGCCTCTACGACGAGGAGCTGACCGAGAGCGCGATGGCCGCGCTCGAGCTGGAGACGCAGCTCACCAGCGCCGAGCAGCACGGCGAGTTCGTGCTCCATTACCAGCCCCAGGTGTCGGCGGCGGACGGCAGCTTCTCGGGCTGCGAGGCCTTGATCCGCTGGCGCCACCCGACGCGCGGCCTGGTCGAGCCCGACGAGTTCGTGTCGGCCGCCGAGACGATGCGGCTGATCGTGCCGATCGGCCGCTGGGTGCTGGCCGAGGCCGTGCAGGCGGCGTGCCGCTGGCGCGACGCGGGCCGGCCGCTGCGCGTGTCGGTCAACCTGGCGGCGCCGCAGCTGCACGCGCCCGGATTCGCGCGCGACGTGGCCGAGATCCTGGCCGCGAGCGGCCTGCCCGGGGACTTGCTCGAGGTCGAGATCACCGAGCGCGTGCTGATGGACGACCTGGACGCCGTGCGCTCGACGCTCGATGCGCTGCGCGCGCTGGGCGTGCACGTGGCGATCGACGACTTCGGCACCGGCTACTCGTCGCTGGGCCACCTGCAACTGCTGCCGATCGATCGCATCAAGCTCGACCGCAGCTTCGTGCACGGCCTGCCGGACGACGAGGGCAGCGTGGCCATCGCGCGCGCCGTCGTCACGCTGGCGCAGGGCCTGGGGCTGGAGGTGGTCGCCGAGGGGGTCGAGACCGAGGCGCAGCGCGCGTTCCTGGTGGCGCTGGGCTGCCACCACCTGCAGGGCCTGCTGTTCGGTGCGCCGCGCGAGCATGCGCCCTTCGCCGCCGACGCGGCGTCGTGAGCGCGCCGGGCCGTCCTTCGAGCACGTTGCCCGATCCCGGGGCGCGGCGCCTGGCCGTCGCGCTGCTGTTCCTCACGCCGGCCCTGTGGAGCGCCAACTACCTGGTGGCGCGCTGGGCGCCGGGGGTGATCGCCCCGCACATGCTGGCGCTGTGGCGCTGGCTGGTGGCGGCCCTGCTGATGCTGCCCTTCTGCGCCCACGAGATCGTGCGCGAACGCGCTGCGGTGCGCGCCCAGGCGTGGCGCTTCCTGGTGCTGGGGGCGCTGGGCATGTGGGTGTGCGGCGCGTTCGTGTACATCGGCGGGCACAGCACGAGCGCGCTCAACATCGGCCTGATCTACGCAGTGTCGCCGGTGCTGGTGGCACTGGTGTCGGCGCTGGGGCTGGGCGAGCGCTTCGGGGCGCGGCAGTGGGCCGGGGTGGCGCTCGCGCTGGGGGGCGTCCTGCACATCGTGCTGCAGGGGCGCTGGGGCGCGCTGGCCGACGTGCGGGTGAACACGGGCGACCTGTGGATCGCCGCGGCCGCGCTGTGCTGGTCCGCCTACGCGCTGTTGCTGCGCCTGTGGCCCAGCCCGGTGGGCGGCACGGCGCGGCTCACGCTGACGGCGCTCGGCGGCGTGCTCGTGCTGCTGCCCTTCACGGCCCTGGAAGCGGCATGGGGCGGCTGGCCCTCGACCTTCGGCTGGCGCAGCGTGGGCCTGGTGCTGCTGGCGGCCGTGCTGCCCGGCGCGGGCGCGTATGCCGCCTTCGCCTACATGCAGCGCGTGCTCGGCGCGGCCCGCGCCGGCGTGGTGCTCTACCTGAGTCCGCTCTACGCGGCGCTGACCGGCTGGCTGGTGCTGGGTGAGCCGGTCACCGGCGTGCATCTGGCCGGCGCCGCGCTGATCCTGCCGGGCATCTGGTTGAGCACGCGCCGCTGAGGCCGGCGGCCCCGCGGCGGGCTCAGTGGCTGTGCGAGGTGATCTTCGCCAGCGGGGCCGCCGCGCTGACGCCCGGGGCCACCGAGCGCGCGCGCGGCGCCGTGGGAGGCTCGTCGAGCTCGCCGCCCGGCACCGGCGCGAGCGGCTCGGCGCGCTCCATCGCCAGGCCCACGGTGACGATGTCCACCATCAGCAGGTGCAGCACGCGGCTGACCATCGGCAGGTGCAGGTCGACGTCCTCGACGTGGTCGACGATCAGCGCCACGTCGGCCTTGCGCGCAAGCGGGGTCTGGCTGCCGGTGATCGCGATCACCGCGGCGCCGCGCTCGCGCGCGGCGTCGGCCACGTGCAGCAGCTCCTCCTTGCGACCGCTGCCGCTGATGACGAAGGCCACGTCGCCGGGGCCGAGCACCTGGGCCGCCATCGCCTGCACGCGAGGGTCGATGTAGACGCCGCTGGCCAGGCCCAGGCGCAGGAACTTGTACTGTGCATCCTGGGCCACGCTGCCGTAATAGCCGACGGCGAAACAGTCGACGCGGCGCGCCTGCCGCAGCAGCGCGATCGCGCGGTCGATGCTCTCGCGGTTGAGGTGGTCGCGCACCTGCAGCACCGCGCTGGCCGTGTTGCCCAGCACCTTGGAGCCGAGCTCGAGCACCGAGTCGTCGCGCGTGACCTGGGTGTGGGTCACGGGCACGGTGCCGGTCAGGCCGGAGGCCAGCCGCAGCTTGAAGTCCGACAGGCCCTCGCAGCCGAGCGAACGGCAGAAGCGGATCACGGTGGGCTGGCTGACCTGCGCGGCGCGCGCGATCTCGGCCACCGGGTCGTTGAGCACCGAGCGCGGGTGGGCGAGCACGTGGTCGGCCACGCGCCGCTCGGCCGGCGACAGGTTGGGCCGCGCGCGCTGGATCTGCCCCAGGATGGCCGACGCCGCCGCGCCCGACAGGTTGCGCAGCTGGGCCGCCAGGATGGCCGACACGCCGACGAAGGTGGCGTGCTCGGCGGTCACGACCCAGGTGGGGATCTGCGCCAGGTAGGCCGAGAAGCGGCCCTTGTCCTCGAAGCGCTCGCGGAAGCGCGAACGGCCGAACCAGTCGCCCAGGCGCGGCACGATGCCCCCGCCGATGTAGATGCCCCCCAGCGCGCCCAGCGTCACGGCCAGGTTGCCCGCGGCCGTGCCCAGCATGGCGCAGAAGGCATCCAGCGTGTCGACGCATACCGCGTCCGAACCGGCCAGCGCGCGGCGCGTGATCTCGGGGGCCGACAGGCCCGCGGCGGCGCGCACGCCGGCATGCTCGGCCAGCGCACGGTAGATCAGCTCCAGGCCGGGGCCCGACAGCAGACGCTCGAAACTCACGTGCGGCAGGGTCTTCCACGCGTGATGCAGGATGGCCAGCTCGCGCTCGTCGCGCGGGGCGAAGCTGGTGTGGCCGCCTTCGGTGCCCAGCGCGATCCAGCCGTCGTCGGCGGGGATCAGGCCCGAGACCCCGAGCCCCGAGCCCGATCCGAGGATGCCGATCACGCTGCGCTCGCGCGCCTGCCCGCCGCCGATCTGCCGCTTGTCGGACGACGACAGGCGCGGCAGCGCCATGGCCGCTGCGGTGAAGTCGTTGACCACCACCAGCGTGTCGAAGCCGAGCTTCTGCCGCATCGCCTCGATCGAGAACTGCCAGTGGTAGTTGGTCATGCGCACTTCGTCGCCTTCGACCGGATTGGCGATCGCCACGCCCGCGTGCTGGATGCGCCCCGTCGGCACCGTGTCCAGGTAGGCCCGCACGGCGGCGTGGAAGTCCTCGTGGTCGGCGCAGCGCAGCTGCGCGGCGTGCGCGAACTCGCCCGGCGCGGTCTCGAGCGCGAAACGCGCGTAGGTGCCGCCGATGTCGGCCAGCAGGCGGGGGCTGTCGAAGGCGATGATGTTCATGGGGTCGGCCCCTGGTCGGGGGCGGGGCCGCTCATCGCATTGTCAACCGGCGAGGTCGAGTGCGCGCGCCGCCCCCACCAGGGCCGGCGCGTCGGCGACGATGATGTGCGTCGGGATGCCCTCGAGGTAGGCGCGGAAGCGCCCCTTGGCCTCGAACCGTTCCCGGAAGGGCAGCGTGGCCAGCCGGGCACCCAGGCGCGGCGCGATGCCGCCCCCGATGAACACGCCGCCGCGCGCGCCCAGCGTGAGTGCCAGGTTGCCGGCCACGTTGCCCAGCAGCGCGGCGAAGGTGGTCACGGCTTCCTGGCACTGGGCATCGGCGCCATCGAGTCCGCGCGTCATCACCTCGGCCGGATCCAGGCTTTCCGAGGCCTCGCCGTCGAGGGTGCAGACTGCCTCGTACAGGTTGACGAGCCCGGGCCCGGACAGCGCGCGCTCGGCCGAGACATGGCCGAAGCGTTCGCGCAGCACGGCCAGCAACGAAGCCTCCCGCGAGGTGGCGGCTGCAAGGGTGACGTGCCCGCCTTCACCGACGATGACGCGCCAGCCGCCGTGGCCGTCGGCCACCAGGCCGGACACGCCCAGGCCGGTGCCGGGGCCGATCACGGCCATGTTGGCGTTGTCCACGCGCTGGCCGGCGCCGATGCGGCACAGCTCGGGCTCGCCGAGCGCCGGCACGGCGTGTGCGAGCGCCTCGAAGTCGTTGAGGACGACCAGGCGCCCGACGTCCAGTTCGGCGCGCAGCGCCTCGATCGAGAAGCGCCACGGATGGTTCGTCATCGCCACCTCGTCGCCGGTCACGGCGGTGGCGATGCCGAAGGCCAGTTGGCGGGGCGAGGGCAGGCCGTGCAGCCGAAGGTAGTCGCGCAGGCAGGCTGCGATCGACGGGTACTCGCTGCACGCAAGGGTGCGCACGTGGGTCAGCGCCGCGCCTGGCTGGGCCTGCCAGGCCCAGCGCGCATTGGTTCCTCCCACATCGCCCAGAAGCCTGGGGAATCCTGAATCGTGTCCGGCCACCGGGGATCTCAGATTGGCTTGTAGTTTGATTACCAGGTCACTCTATCAGAGTGCATATTTCCAGCGCAAGCAGGCCAACGCCAAGGTCGGCATCACCCCCCAAGATGTGTAGCTTCACTACTCAATGCGGTCTCGAATTGCCTGCAGAACGGTGCCGCGCGGGGTTCGGGTCCGGAGAACCTGCGGACGCCGCCGCGGCGCCGGGGTGGCAGGCGCAGCTTCCGAGGGGTGCCGGACGGTGCGGGCGGGCGTCGGGCCCGTCACCAAACGGTCCAGGGCACGAAACCCGAGGCGATGAATGGTAGTTTGACTACAAAATCTCAGTTCTTCGGGTTTGGGTAAACCCTGGGCGATCGAGGGCTCGATCACCATCCTATAGGGAAAAGATGCATTTCCAGGGTCGTGGAGGTGCAACAGTGAGGGTTTACCCAATCTGACCAATGCAGCTAGTTTTGGTACAAAACGCCTGTTCCGAAATGTTTGTGGCCGGGCGCGCCGTGTCGCCCGGCGGTTTCCGACGACACGCCCAACGACACACGTCCCCCAAGAGGAGAGCCTGGTGAAGCGATCGATCAAACAGACGCGCAATGCGCGCGCCCCCCAAACGCAGTTCCAACTCAGTCCGGTGGCTGCCGGTGCAGCCCTGATGGTGATGGTCCTCGGCGCGCACGCGCAGACGACCCCGTCGACGCAGCCCGCGGC
>DASTJE010000230.1:0-7156 GCA_035716845.1 Burkholderiaceae bacterium | reverse complement strand
GCGGCCGACGCGCTGCGCGACGTGGCCAAGCAGGTGCAGCGCAACCGCGAGGCGTTCAGGCAGATGCCCGACGAGATGCCGGTGTTCGGCACCATGGCCAGCCGCTTCAACGACGACGGCGTGACCGCGCTGTACCAGGCGCTCAAGGCGCGCCTGGTCGAGAAGGGGCTGGCGCTCGGGCCCGGCCGCCTGCCGGCCGTGTCGACGCGCCACAGCACGCACCAGACGCCGATCGTGCCCGCCGCACGCGTGCGCTACCTGGCCGAGATCGCCGACACCGTGCGCGGCTACAAGCGCCGGGCGCGCGAGCAGGCGGCGCTGGCGCGCGAGGTGCAGCAGCTGCGCGCCGCGGCGCGCATCCTCACCGAGACCAAGCCCGACAAGCCGCGCGCCGGCGAGGCCGCCGCGGCGCTGGCCGTCGAGCGCGAGGCGCGCCTGGATCCGCAGTCGCGCAAGCTGCTGGCGATGTGGCCCGACATGCAGCGCGCCTATGCCGGCGACGAGTACGTGGTGAAGATCCGCGACAAGGAGATCCGCACGCGGCTCACGCACACCACGCTGTCGGGCCACAAGGTGCGCAAGGTCGCGCTGCCCGGATACGAGGACCACGGCGAGCTGCTCAGGTGGCTGCTGCTGGAGAACGTGCCCGGCAGCTTCCCGTACACGGCCGGCGTGTTCGCCTTCAAGCGCGAGAACGAGGACCCGACGCGCATGTTCGCAGGCGAGGGCGACGCCTTCCGCACCAACCGCCGCTTCAAGGTGGTGAGCGAGGGCATGCCCGCCAAGCGCCTGTCGACCGCCTTCGACTCGGTCACGCTGTACGGCAACGACCCCGACCGCCGGCCCGACATCTACGGCAAGGTCGGCAACTCGGGGGTGTCGATCGCCACGCTCGACGACCTCAAGGTGCTGTACTCGGGCTTCGACCTGTGCAGCCCGACGACCAGCGTGTCGATGACGATCAACGGCCCGGCGCCCACGATCCTGGCGATGTTCATGAACACCGCCATCGACCAGCAGCTCGACAGGTTCCGCGCCGACAACGGCCGCGAGCCGACCACCGACGAGGCCGCCAAGATCCGCGCCTGGGTGCTGGCCAACGTGCGCGGCACGGTGCAGGCCGACATCCTGAAGGAGGACCAGGGCCAGAACACCTGCATCTTCTCGACCGAGTTCTCGCTCAAGGTGATGGGCGACATCGCCGAGTACTTCGTGCACCACGACGTGCGCAACTTCTACTCGGTGTCCATCTCGGGCTACCACATCGCCGAGGCCGGCGCGAACCCGATCTCGCAGCTCGCCTTCACGCTCTCGAACGGCTTCACCTTCGTCGAGGCCTACCTCGCGCGCGGCATGCACATCGACGACTTCGCGCCCAACCTGTCGTTCTTCTTTTCCAACGGCATGGACCCGGAGTACACCGTGCTCGGCCGCGTGGCGCGCCGCATCTGGGCGGTGGCGATGCGCGAGCGCTACGGCGCCAACGAGCGCAGCCAGAAGCTCAAGTACCACATCCAGACCAGCGGCCGCAGCCTGCACGCGCAGGAGATCGCCTTCAACGACATCCGCACCACGCTGCAGGCGCTGATCGCCGTCTACGACAACTGCAATTCGCTGCACACCAACGCCTACGACGAGGCCATCACCACGCCCACCGAGGAGAGCGTGCGCCGCGCGATGGCGATCCAGCTCATCATCAACCGCGAGTGGGGTCTGGCCAAGAACGAGAACCCGAACCAGGGCGCCTTCGTGATCGACGAGCTGACCGAGCTGGTCGAGGAGGCCGTGCTGGCGGAGTTCGAGAAGATCGCCGAGCGCGGCGGCGTGCTCGGGGCGATGGAGACGGGCTACCAGCGCGGCAAGATCCAGGAAGAGAGCATGCACTACGAGATGCTCAAGCACACCGGCGAGTACCCGATCGTCGGCGTCAATGCCTTCCGCAACCCGCACGGCGACCCGGTGCCCGACTCGATCGAGCTGGCGCGCTCGACCGAGGCCGAGAAGCAGTCGCAGCTCGCGCGCCTGGCCGACTTCCACGCCCGCCATGCAGGCGAGGCCCCGGCGATGCTCCAGCGCCTGCAGCAGGCGGTGATCGACAACCGCAACGTGTTCGCGGTGCTGATGGACGCGGTGCGCGTGTGCAGCCTCGGGCAGATCACCAACGCGCTGTTCGAGGTCGGCGGCCAGTACCGCCGCAGCATGTAGTGCCGCGATGAAGGACACGCGGCTGGTCGAGATGCGCGTGTTCCGGGCGGTGGCCGAGGCCGGCGGCTTCACGGCCGCCGCGCGCACGCTCGGGGTCAGCCAGTCCTTCGTCAGCCAGACCGTGAGCGACCTGGAGCGGCGCCTGGGTGTGGCGCTGCTGCACCGCTCGACGCGCGCGCACCGGCTCACGCCGGAAGGCGAGAACTACCTGGCCGCGGCGCGGCGCCTGCTCGACGCGATCGACGTCGCGGAGGGCGAACTCAGGCCCGACGAGCCCGCCGGCGTGCTGCGCGTGACGGCGCCGCGCGCCTTCGGCGCCGACCAGGTGGTGCCGCGCATGCCGGAGTTCCTGTCCCGCCACCCGCGCGTGTCGCTGCGCCTGTCGCTGTCGGACCAGATGGCCAGCCTGCTGGAAGACGGCTTCGACGTCGCGATCCGCATGGGGCGCCTGCAGGATCCGTCGCTGGCCAGCCGGCCGCTCGCCCGGCTGCAGCGCATCGTCGTGGCGGCGCCCGCCTACATCGAGCGCCATGGCACGCCCGCGACGCCGCAGGACCTCGCGCGGCACGAGGGCCTGCTGTGGGAGCCGCCGATGGAGCACCTCAACCGCTGGCCCTTCGTCAGCGACGGTCACGCGCAGGAGGTGACGGTGCGCGGGCGCCTGCACAGCAGCGACGGCAGCGCGCTGTTCCAGTGGTGCCTGGCGGGGGCCGGCGTGATGCGCCTGGCCGAGCACCTGGCCTTGCCCGCGATCCGCCGCGGCGCCTTGGTGCCGCTGCTGCAGGCGCACCAGGCGCACGACGACCTCGCGATCCACGCCGTCTTCCTGCCGGCACGGCAGCGCGTGCCGCGCGTGCGCGCCTTCGTCGACTTCCTGGCCGAGGCCTTCCGCGACCCGCCCTGGGCGCGATGACGAGGCACCCATCCATCGCCGCCGGCGATGGCTGATATCGCCGCCGGGTGCTTGGCCCGCCCTGGCGTGCTGGCTACAGTGCACGCGATCCGCCCCGGCCCGGGGCGCCGGGAGTCGCCATGTCCGCCGTCCTCGAACGCACCGCCGATGCCGCCAGCCCCGCGCGCGCGTCGATCTACCAGCCGCGCCAGGAAGGACTGGCCTTCCCCGAACTGCCGCAGTTCGACAGTGCGGCCGCGGCGCGCCGGCACCGCAAGGAGCGCCTGGCCATCGCCTGCCGCGCGTTCGCGCTGCAGGGCTTCGACTACGGCTTCGCCGGCCACCTCACGGTGCGCGACCCGGAGCACCCCGAGCTGTACTGGACCAACCCGATGTGCATGCACTTCTCGAACGTGCGCGTGAGCGACCTGATCCTGGTCGACCACTCGGGCCACGTCGTCGAGGGCCGCTACGCGGTCAACCGCGCCGGCTTCGTGCTGCACGCGGCGGTGCATGCCGCGCACCCCGAGATCCTCGCGATGTGCCACGCGCACACGCTGTACGGCACCGCCTTCGCGGCGCTCGGCCGGCCGCTCGAGCCGATCAGCCAGGACGCTGCCGCGTTCTACGAGGACCATGTCGTGCTGCAGCGCGAGGCCGGGCAGGTGGCGGTGGAGGAGCGCGCCGGCCGCACGGTGGCCGACTGGTTCAAGGGCGTCAAGGCGGTGATCCACCAGAACCACGGCCTGTTCACCAGCAGCACGCACAGCATCGACTCCGCCGCCTTCTGGTTCATCGCGCTCGAGCGCTGCTGCCAGCAGCAGTTGCTGGTGGAGGCCACCGGCCACGAGCCGGTTCGGGTGTCGCCGGAGCGCTCGCGCTACAGCCGCGAGCACGTGGGCAGCGACTACATCGGCTGGCTGCACTTCCAGACCCTGGTCGACCAGATCGCGCGCCAGCAACCGGACGTGCTGCAGTGACGGCCGCGGCCGACCCCGCCTTCGAGGCCTTCGCCGCGGCAGCGCGCGCCGCAGGCTGCGACGAGGTGATCGTGCGCGAGTGGGCGCCGGGCCTGGTGCTCGACACGCACCGCCACCCCTTCGCCGTCGAGGCTCGCGTGGTGCGTGGCGAGTTCTGGCTCAGCGAAGGGGACACGGTGCGCCACCTGCGCGCCGGCGACGCCTTCTCGCTGGCGCGCGAGGTGCCGCACGCCGAGCGCTACGGTCCCGAGGGCGCCACCGTCTGGGTGGCGCGCCGCCACGCCGCCTGAGGTGCGGCGCGGCTCAGAACTCGAGCTCGTCGCGGATCGCGGCGATGCCCGCTTTCGCGCAGCGGTCGTCGATCTCGCCGGTGGGAGCGCCGGACACGCCGATCGCACCGACGATCGAGCCGCCGGCCTCGACCAGCACGCCGCCACCCACGCCGACGAAGCGCGGCAGATGGCGGATGCCCGACATCGATTGCCCGGCCTGTGTCGGCGCCACCAGGTCGAGCGTGTGGCCGCGGAAGCTCACCGCCGTCCAGGCCTTGTTGGTGGCCGTGTCGACGGTGTGCGGGCCGGCGAAGCGGTCGCGCAGCAACGCCTGCGTCACGCCCATGCGATCGACCACCGCCACCGCCACCTGATAGCCGCCGCCGCGGCAGTTCGCGAGCGCGGCCTGCGTGGCCTTGAGTGCCGCCTCGGGCGTGAGCACGCGGATGGCGTGCGTGCCGCTGCCCTGCGCGAGGACGGTCCCCGCCGCGAGGGCCAGGAGGGTGAGCAACAGCCGTTCCTTCATGGTCGATTCTCCAGCGATGCGGTGTCGATGCTCGGCCCGTGGGGCCGCGGCCGCCTTGAGCGCGATCAGGGCGCGCGCCGACGCGATCCAATAATGTGCCGCGGCGCCGTCTTGCGCCACCCAGAATCCCCCGAGGAGCCACGATGAGCCTGCACGCCCTGTTGACGAAACGCGCCGCCGAAGGCCGACCGATCGGCGTGGGCCTGATCGGCGCCGGCAAGTTCGGCGCCATGGTGCTGGCGCAGGTGCCGCGCGTGCCGGGCCTGCACCTGGTGGGCATCGCCGACCTGAACCCGGCCGGCGCGCGCGCCAACCTCGAGCGCGTGGGCTGGCCCGCCGGGCGCCTGGCCGCGCGCTCGCTCGACGAGGCGGCGAAGACGCCCGGCGTCACGCACCTGGGCGACGACTGGCAGGCCCTGGTGCGCCACCCGGCCATCGACGTCGTCATCGAGTGCACCGGCCACCCGATCGCCGCGGTCGACCACTGCCTGGAGGCGTTCGCGCACGGCAAGCACGTGGTCAACGTCACCGTCGAGGCGGATGCCTTCTGCGGCCCGCTGCTGGCCGCGCGTGCGGCCGAGGCCGGGGTGATCTACTCGCTGGCCTTCGGCGACCAGCCGGCGCTGATCTGCGACCTGGTGGACTGGGCGCGCACCTGCGGCTTTCCGGTGGTGGCCGCCGGCCGCGGCCACAAGTGGCAGCCGCACTTCGCGCAGTCGACCCCGGACACGGTGTGGCAGCACTGGGGCCTCACGCCCGAGCAGGCCTCGCGCGGCGGCCTCAACCCGAAGATGTTCAACAGCTTCCTCGACGGCAGCAAGCCGTCGATCGAGAGCACGGCGGTGGCCAATGCCACCGGCCTGGCGGTGCCCGCCAACGGCCTGACCTACCCGCCGGCCTCGGTGGACGACATTCCCTACGTGATGCGCCCGAGGAGCGAGGGCGGCGTGCTCGAGAGGAAGGGCATGGTCGAGGTGATCTCCAGCCTCGAGGCCGACGGCCGCGTGATCCCCTACGACATCCGCATGGGCGTGTGGGTCACGATCGAGGCCGACACCGACTACATCAAGCACTGCTTCGAGGAGTACAAGGTGCGCACCGACCCGAGCGGGCGCTACTGCACGCTCTACAAGCGCTGGCACCTGATCGGGCTGGAGGCGCTGTACTCGGTGGCCTCGGTGGCGCTGCGCGGCGAGGCCACCGGCGTGGCCACCGGCTGGCAGGCCGACGTGGTGGCCACCGCCAAGCGCGACCTCGCCCCCGGCGAGATGCTCGACGGCGAGGGCGGCTACACGGTGTGGGGCAAGCTGCTGCCGGCGTCGACCTCGCTGGCGCTGGGCGGCCTGCCGCTCGGCCTGGCGCACGAGGTCAAGCTCGTGCGCCCGGTCGGGCAGGGTCAGTGCGTGACCTGGGCCGACGTGCAGGTCGACACCGGCACGCGCGCCTATGCGCTGCGGCGCGAACTGGAGCAGCGCTTCGGGCGCTGAGGGGCCGCCGTCCGGCGCCTCCTCTCGGAGGTGGGCGGGGGGAACAATGGCAACGGGCCGGCACCGGCCGGCCGCTTTGCAGATGGGCAGCGATGCGGCATCACACGATGCGCACGCTCATCTCGGGCAGGCCGTCGATGTGGCACTCGATCACGTCGCCGCGCACCACCGGGCCCACGTTCTCCGGCGTGCCCGAGTAGACGATGTCGCCCGGCGCCAGCTCGAAGGCCTGCGACAGGCGGCTGATCTGCTCGGCCACGCTCCAGATCATCTGGCGCAGGTTGGCGTTCTGCTTGACCTGCCCGTTGACCTTGAGCCAGATCGTGCCCTGGGTGAAGTGGCCGGTGCGGCCTGCCAGGTGCAGCGGGCCGATCGGTGCCGAGCGGTCGAAGCTCTTGCCGATCTCCCACGGCTTCTTCTCGTCGCCCATCGCGCGCTGCAGGTCGCGGCGGGTCATGTCGAGCCCGACCGCGTAGGCGTAGACATGGTCCAGCGCGCTGGCCGCCGGAATGCTGCGACCGCCCTTGCTCAGCGCGGCCACCAGTTCGACCTCGTAGTGGTAGTTCTTGGTCAGCGTCGGATACGGATGGTCGGCCACCGTGCCGGGCGCGACGTTCTGGATCGCGTCGGTCGGCTTCTGGAAGAAGAACGGCGGCTCGCGCGTCGGGTCGCTCCCCATCTCGCGCGCATGCGCCGCGTAGTTGCGCCCGACGCAGTAGATGCGGCGGACGGGGAAGCGGCCGGACTCGCCGTCGACGGGAACCGTAGGGATCTGCCAGGCCGGAATGACGGTG
>DASTJE010000229.1:0-7251 GCA_035716845.1 Burkholderiaceae bacterium | reverse complement strand
TGGCGGGCCATGCGGCTGATCGACACGCAGTCGGCGACGAAGGGGTTGCAGGGCACCTCGCGGCCCTCGTTGAACAGGAAGAGCGCGACCAGCGCGGCCAGCGTCGGCAGCAGTGCTGCCATGAGCGGCAGTGGCCACAACGGCAGCGCGTGCGTCGGCGGCGGAGGAGTCCCGGTTGCCAAGGTAGTCATGGCGCCAGCACCTTGATTGCCGACACGCTAGCGCCGAATCACCCGCGGCGACGCGACCATGCTCAATGCCGCCAGGAAAGCACGGCCGCCTCGCGGGCAAGGCCTGCGCCGGTCAGGGCCCCAAGTGCTGCGCCAGGAACTTTTCGACCCGCTGCCAGAAGTCCAGACGCGTCTCGTCGCGGCTCCAGCCGTGGTGCTCGTTCTGGTAGACCACCCACTCGGGCTTCTGGCCGGCCTTGAGCAACGCTTCACGCATCTTCTCGCCGTGCACGATCGGCACCCGCCGGTCCAGGGCGCCATAAGCCAGCAATACGGGCGCCTTGATGCGCGACGCTTGCTCTAGCGGGGAGATGGCCTTGAACATCGCAGCGTCGACCTCCGGATCGCCGATCAGCCGCTTGTAGGAGTAGCGCTTGCTGACCTCGGTGATGTCCGACCAGAAGACCGAGAACATCATCGACGGGTCGGAGACGGCGACCCAGGCCACGCCGCAGCGGTACTGGTCAGGATCCTTGACCAAGCCCATCAGCGTGGCGTAGCCGCCGTAGCTGGCGCCTGCAATGCATACGCGCTTCGGGTCGACCCAGCCTTGGTCGACCGCAAACTTCAGCGCGTCGGTCACGTCGTCCTGCATCGCCCGGCCCCACTGGCGGAAGCCGGCGCGGAACAGGCGCGTCCCGTAGCCGGTGCTGCCGCGGAATTCCGGTTCCACCACGACGTAGCCACGCGAGGCCAGGAACTGTGCCTCCGCGTCCCAGCGCCATTCGGAGCCGCGCACCCAGGGGCCGCCGTGCACCAGCACCACCGCCGGGCGGGCCGGCTTCGAGTCGGCCGGGCGAGTGATCCACACCGGGATCTCGAGACCGTCGCGCGCCTTGACGCGGTGCAGGCTCAGCGGCGACATGCGGTCCGCGTCGATTGCCGGTCGCGCCTTGCCGATGCGCTGCCACTCGTCACGCTTCGGGTGATACAGCAGATAGTCGCCAGGCACGCGGTCGCTGTAGCTGTACACGACCACAGCTTCCAGTTCGTCGCAGCGCGCGCACAGCATGCGGTTGATCCGGCCCGGCAACTTGGCATCGATCGTGCTCTGCAGCGCCTGGTCGCCAGGGCGCAGCCATACCCGGGCGCGAACATCCACCAGCACGTTCAGGCCTCGCAGGCTCCCGTCGCGCCGATCGATCACCGGCCACACGTTCTCGCTGTACCCGGGCGTCGCGACCAGTGCATCGGCCGCGGGCTTGAGCGTCTCGAAGTCGAAGCGCCGCACCTCGCCGGCGTCCTCGGCATCCTTGGACGACCGGGTGATCTGCACGTAGAGTTGATCGTCGCCGACGATGAACAGCGGCTCGAAGGGACTGTCCAGCACCTTGAAGTCGGCAATCTTCCGCCAGGCCTTCTGCGCGAGGTCGAACCAGTGGTAGGTCAGCACGTCGCCGTCGCGCGTGGTCGCCAGACGCGGTCGGCCGCGGTGGTCGAACATCCATCTCTGGGCATTGATCGGCAAATGCTCGCCCAGCGAGCGGCGGCTGCGGTCGCGCGCGTTGAGCGCGAGAGGACGTATGCCCCGATATTCGCCACGCGCATCGTACTGATACTCGCCGACGATGATCTCGTCGCTGCCGGGCTCGCCCAGCGCGAGCAACACGTGGTTGGCCTCCAACGGCTGCGCACCCGGCGCGGCGTACTCGGTGTCCCACGACATCTTGACGAGCAACCGCAACGACTCGCCGTCGCGCGTGACGGAGGCGAGCCCCGAGTAACGAGCGCCATACGCCTGCACCAGGTCCGGGGCGATTTCGAACACCAGCAGGTCCTCGTTTACCCAGGTCACGCTGGTCACGTGGGCACGCGAGAAGGCGGCGACCACCTTGGCCGGCGTCTCGTTGCGCAGGTCGGAGATCACGAGCCTGGTCGGCGACCCGTCGCCCGGGTCCACGCGGCTGGCCAGCCAGCGGCCGGACGGCGAGGGCGTCACGCCGAGCAGGCTGGCGCGCCCGAAGAAGGACGCGATTGGAGGCGGTTCCTGGGCATGCGCGGCGGTTAGGCCTGTCAGAAGGTATAGGGCAACGGTCAGGCAAGCAAGAAGGCGAGCACACATGGCAAGTACGGGGCGTGGCGATGCGTTCCAGCGTAGCGCAGGTTCGAGCGTTGGCAGACCGACAATGCTAGGGATCCCACGGCCCCCAATGAACGCCACCCTCGCCATCCTGCCCAACGCGGTGCGCCTGGTCGCCCTGCCGATGCCGGCGCTGGCCACCGCCACGGTGGCGGTGTTCGTGCGCACCGGCAGCGCGCACGAGGCGCGGCTCGTCAACGGCATCAGCCATGTGGTCGAGCACATGGTGTTCAAGGGCACCACGACGCGCGATGCGCGACGCATCAACGTCGAGGCCGAGCACCTGGGGGCCGACGCCAACGCGCACACCGACAAGGATCACACGGCCTACTACCTGCGCGGCCTGCCCGACCACGTGGGCGAGTTCGTCGACCTGCTGGCGGACCTGACGCTGCGCCCCACCTTCCCGGCCGACGAACTCGAGCGCGAGCGCCAGGTGCTGCTGCAGGAGCTGGCCGAGGACGCCGACGACGCCGTGGCCACCGGCTACAAGCTGTTCGACGCGGCCTGCTTCGGCCTGCATGGCGCGGCCCTGCCGGTGGTGGGCACGCCGCGCCATGTCGAGCGTCTGCAGCGCGCCGACCTGGCCACCTACGTGCAGCGCCAGTACACCGGCGCCAACCTGGTGGTGGGCGCCGCGGGGGCGATCGACGCCGACGCCTTCCTGCGCCGCGCCGAAACCGCCTTCGCGCCACTGGCGGCCGGCACGCCCAACCTGGTGCCGCTGGCCGTCTACGAGGGCGGCGTGCGCACGCGCGCGCAGGCCGGCTCGAGCCAGACCCACCTGTTGCTCGGGGGCGCGCTGCCGGCGCGACGCGGCGGCGACGGCGCGCACACCGAGGCCGGCGCGCTGGCCGCCGCCGTGCTCGGCGAGGGCATGAGCTCGCCGCTGCTGCACGAGTTGCGCGAGCGGCGCGCCCTGGCCTACCACGCCGCCTGCGCCGCCGACATGCTCGACATGTGCGGCCAGTTCGTCATCGAGGCCTCCACTGCGCCCGAACGCGCCGACGAGTGCCTCGAGGCGCTGCTGCACCTGCTGGTGCAGCACGCGGACCGGCTCGAACCGCAGGAGCTGGTGCGCGCGCGGCGTCAGCTCGCGGTGCGCCGCCTGCGCAACGCCGACAAGCCGCTGCGTCGGCTGGAGGACGCGGCGCTCGACCTGTTCGTGCACGGCCGGGTGCGCAGCCTCGACGAGCGCCTGGCCGCGCTGGCCGACGCTCGGGCCGACGCGGTGCGCGGCGTGTTCGAGCGCCTGCTGGCCGACGGGCTGTCGCTCGCCGTCACCGGCGAGGTGCGCCGCGGCACGGGAGCGCGCGCCCGCGAACGCCTGGCCAGGCCGACGCGCCCATGAGTCGCATCCCGGCGGTGAGCAGCCGTTCGGGGCTCGACACCTAGACGCCGCGCGTCACGGCGCGCGCGGCGACGTGCTGCCAGACGCTGCCGCCGTGCAGCCGCTCGAGTTCGCGCGCGCTGTCGACCAGCTTGACGACGTGGTCGTCGTCGCTGGCCGCCGCAAGTGCCGCAAGACGGCCCCAGTCCGGCAGGATGCGAACCGGCGTCGCGGCCGAGACGGCGGTCCGGCCCAGAGTCGCCCACGCAGCGGCAAAGGCCACGGCGTAATGTCCGGCCGAGCCGGCACGATCGGCGGCGCTGTCGCACCATGGCAGGACGACCTGCATCGCATGCGCGCTGGTCACGAGGTGCAAGCCGGTGAAACCGCCCTCGGCGACATAGCGTTCGGCGGCCCGCAGCGCCAGGCGTGGCAAGGTGCCTTCGTCCACGCGCCAACCCGCCAGCGCCGAGGCGAAGCGTGGCTGTGCGGCGGCCAGCGCCATGGCCTGCGCGATCAGCGGCGCCCGCGGCGCTGCGAGGCCCTCCAGTGCGGCCAGCACGGGTGCAGGATCGTCCTGCGCCCCGCCCTGCGGCGGCGCGCCGCACCGGAACCAGCGGCAGGCCCAGTAGGCGAGCGCGTCGGCCAGTTCGTCGGCATGGTTCGCCGTCAATGCGTAGGCGGTGCGAATCAGGCCGTGGAAGGCCGCCGCCCCGACACCCTCCATCAGCGTCGGCAGCACCTGCCCCAGCACCATCGGCGCGCCGTCGAAGGCGATCCACTCGCGCATCAGGCTGCGGTACGCGGGCCATGCCCGCGGATCGCCGAGCTGAGCGCGCCAGGGCATGCCAGTCGGCCACCGTTCGAGCGCCGGCGCCGCGTGCAGGCGCTGTGCGTAGCGTGCCGCGAATGCGGCCAGGCGCGCATCGTCGGCGCCCAGGCGGGCGAGCGCGGTCAGCGCCATCGGCAGGTGGTTGCTCAGGCTCGCGCCGTACTCGGCGTCGAAGCGGGAAGCGTCCGCGAGTTGCAGGCGCAGCGAAGCAGCGGTCATCGTCAGGCGTCAAGAGTCGTGGCAGAAAAAGCGAAGGCAGGGGCGTGCCCCTGCCTTCGCCGCGCGAGTGGAGAGCGCTACGCGGTGGCCGCGTTCACTTCTTCTTCTCTTCCTTCTTCTCTTCCTTCTTGGCGCCACTGGCCGCGGCGGCGGCGGGCTTGGCGTCCTTCTTATCGTCCTTCTTGGCCTCCTCCTTCTTCATCGGCGCGGCAGCGGCATGCGAGGCGGCGTAGGCCGGGGCGGCCGCGACACCGGCGGCGACGAGGAGGGCGGTCAACAGCTTGCTCATGCGGGTTTCCTGGACAAAGCGGGGTTGTGGGGGAGGCGATGAACCGTGCCGGAAGCACCCGGCCGGCCGGGGCCGACACTAACCGAATGCGCAAACCCCTGGGCCCCGGGTGAACACCGAGCACGCGGACCCGGTGCCTGGTGGCCGGCGCCTGAACTGGCCCTAGCATCGCCCCCACCCGATGTCGTCCCAGCCGATGCCTCGCCGCCTGCCCCCCCTGACGGTCGCCCTGTTCACGGCCGTGCTGGCCACCGGCGTCGCGGCGGCACCCTACCGCCCGCAGGACGACAACCAGGTGCTCGAGCGCGTGCCGGCACGTGTCGCCGACCCGCGCGCGCGCGAACTCGCCGCCCTGCGCGCGGCCTGGCAGCGCGACCCGCGCAACCGCGAGCTGGCGGTGTCGCTGGCCCGGCGCTGGTTCGACGAGGCCCTGGCCCAGGGCGACCCGCGTTTCGTCGGCCACGCCCAGGCGGCGCTGGCGCCCTGGTGGGCTGAGGCCGCTCCGCCGCCGGAGGTGCGCGTGCAGCGCGCCCGGCTGCTGCAGTACGGCCACCGCTTCGACGAGGCGCTGGCCGACCTGCACGCGGTGGTGGCGGCGGATCCTGCGGACGCCGAGGCCTGGGCGTCGATCGCCGGCATCCTGATGGTGCGCGCCGACTATGCCGGCGCACGGCGCGCCTGCGATGCGGTCGCGCCGCTGACGACGGCGCTGCTGGCCACGGGGTGCCGCGCCTACGCCGACGCGCTGCGCGGCGACTCCGGGGCGGCGGCGAGCGCGCTCGCGCGCGCACTGGCGAACGCGCCGCGCGGCACCGACCGCGCAGCACGGTTGTGGGCGCTGACGCGGCTGGCCGAGATCGAGGAGCTGCGCGGCGCCGACCGCGAGGCGGAGGCGGCCTACCGCGCCGCGCTCGCACTGGGCGAGCCCGACGTCTACCTCGGCGCCGCCTATGCCGACTTCCTGCTCGACCGCGGCCGCGCCGGCGAGGCGCTCGCCCTGCTGGCGGGCGCACGCCAGGATGCGCGCGAGGCGGCGCGTGCGGACGTGCTGCTGCTGCGCCTGGCCCTGGCCGCGCAGGCGGTCGGCGACGCACGCGCGGCCGTCTGGACGCGCGAGCTCGGTGCGCGCTTCGACGCGGCGCGCGCCCGCGGCGACACGACGCACGAGAAGGAGGAGTCGCGCTACGCCCTCGCGCTGCAGCGCGACCCCGCGCGTGCGCTGGCGCTGGCGCGCTCGAACTACGCGGTGCAACGCGAGGTGGCCGATGCGCGCGTGCTGCTCGACGCCGCACTGGCCGCGCGCGACCGCAGCGCCGCCGCGCCGGTGCTGGCGTGGATGCGCGAGCACCGCATCGCCCACCCGCGCCTGCGCGCGCTGGCGCAGCAAGTGGAAACGCTGCCGTGAGCGCCCGCGAGCGACCACCGATGCCGTGGCGCGCCGTCGCGACCCTGCTGCTGGCGCTGGCCCTGTGCGCGCCCGCGGCCGCGCACAAGCCTTCCGACAGCTACCTCGGCCTCACGGTGGGAGAACAGGGCCTGGCCGGGCGCTGGGACATCGCGCTGCGCGACCTCGACTTCGCTCTCGGCCTGGACGCCGACGGCAACGGCGAGATCAGCTGGGGCGAGGTGCGGGCACGCCACGCCGACATCGCGGACTACGCCGCGGCGCGACTGTCGGTGCAGGCCGACGGCGCGCCCTGCCGCATCGCCGTGGGCGAGCAGCTGGTCGACGAGCACACCGACGGCGCGTACTCGGTGCTGCCGCTCGCCCTGGACTGCGGCGCGGTGCGCACGCCCGCGACACTGCAGATCGGCTACACCCTGTTCGCCGATCTCGACCCGCAGCACCGCGGCCTGCTCAAGCTCGCGGCCGGCGGCGTCACGCGCACCGCCGTGCTCGGGGCCGACACCGCCGCGCAGACCTTCGAACTCGCGCGCGCCGAGCGCTGGCGCCAGTTCCTCGACTACCTGCGCGAAGGCGTGTGGCACATCTGGATCGGCATCGACCACATCCTGTTCCTGCTGTCGCTGCTGCTGCCCTCGGTGCTGGGGTGGCGCGCGCCGATGCGCCGCTGGGAGCCCGTCGAGCGGCCGCGCGGCGCGTCTTGGGACGTGCTGAAGATCGTCACGTCGTTCACGCTGGCGCACTCGATCACGCTGTCGCTGGCCGCGCTGGGCGTGCTGACGCTGCCCTCGCGCCTGGTGGAGTCGGTGATCGCCGCCTCGGTGATGGCCGCGGCGCTGAACAACGTGCGGCCGCTGGTGCACGAG
>DASTJE010000228.1:0-25243 GCA_035716845.1 Burkholderiaceae bacterium | reverse complement strand
GTGTCGGTGGTCAGGCGCGACAGCACCTCGCCGGTCTGGGTGGTCTCGAAGAACTCGGGGCTCTGCGCCACCACGTGCGCGTACACCGCGTTGCGCAGGTCGGCCGTGACGCGCTCGCCCAGCCAGGTCACCATGTAGAAGCGTGCCGCCGAGAACAGGCCGAGCGCGGCGCCCACGCCGAACAGCGCCAGGAAGTGCTCGCGCAGCTGCATCACGCGCACGCCCGGGTCTGCGGCGACCAGGCCGCCGTCGATCAGCGACTTCAGTGCCACGGGCAGGATCAGCGTCGTGCCGGCCGCGGCCAGCAGGAACAGCGCCGCCAGCGCGATCTGCCGGCGGTAGGGGCGCAGGAAGGGCGCGAGCCCGGAGAGCGAGCGCGGCGATTCGGCCGCCGCGCGCTGGCTGGAGGAGGGTTTGGCCACGGCGGCCAGTCTATCGGGCGCCGGGCGCGGATGGGCTCTTCGGGGGCGCCGCCTCGCGCGTGCGTCCGCGCCGCGCGAGGCCCTCGCGCAGCAGGTACTCGACCTGCGCGTTGACGCTGCGCAGCTCCTGCGCGGCAAGGCGCTCGAGCTCGACCCACAGTGCCGGGTCGACGCGCAACAGGAAGCTCTTCTTGCCCGGGCTGGCCATCGGTGTTCAGCGCCGCCGCCGCGCCTCGATGAAGGCGGCCAGCCGCTCGGGTTCCGGCGTGCCCAGGGTGACGATGCGGCCGTCGTGCAGCGAGAGCCGGACCGCAGGCCCGCCCATCGTCACGGTGAACAGGCGGTCCTTGCCCAGTCCCTTGATGCCGGCGCCGCGCCATGCGCTGACGCGCACGCATTGCACCTGGGCAATGTCCGCCAGCGCGAGCTCCCAGCGCGGCCAGCCGAGGAAGCCGAAGGTCCAGTGCAGGCGCTCCTGCGCGAGTTCGATCACCATCCGCCCGAACGACACCAGCCCGATGGCGCAGACCGCCCACGCGAGGGCCGCGGCCAGTGCGACGTCGCCATCGGGGCGCTGCAGCAGCGACGCGCTGGCCAGCAGCCCCGGCAACGGCAAGCCGAGCCACATCGCCGCGAAGGGCTGCGCACGGCGGTACGACGCCGGAGCGTTCATGGCGCCGTCATGCGTACAGCGTGCCCGCGTTGACGATCGGCTGCGTGTCGCGGTCCGAGCACAGCACGACGAGCAGGTTGCTCACCATCGCGGCCTTGCGTTCGTCGTCGAGGTGCACGATCTCGCGCTCCGACAGGCCCTTGAGCGCGGCCTCCACCATGCTCACCGCGCCATGCACGATCTTGCTGCGCGCACTGATGATGGCCTCGGCCTGCTGCCGGCGCAGCATGACCTGCGCGATCTCGGGCGCGTAGGCCAGGTGCGAGAGCTTGGCGTCCTCGACCATCACGCCGGCGTCGTCGAAGCGCGCCTGCAACTCGGCCTTCAGCGCCGCCACGGCTGCATCGCCCGAGCGCAGCGTCGTCTCGCCTGCCGCGAGGTCCTCGCCCTCGTCGTAGGCGAACTGGGTGGCCATGTGACGCAGGGCGGCCTCGGCCTGCACGCGCACGTAGTTCTCGTAGTCGTCGACGTCGAACACGGCCTGCGCGGTGTCGGCCACGCGCCAGACCACCACGGCGCTGATCTCCACCGGGTTGCCGCGCTTGTCGTTGACCTTGAGCGTCGGTGCATTCAGGTTGCGCGCGCGCAACGAGATCTTGCGCTTGACGTACAAGGGGTTGGCCCAGCGCAGCCCTTCGCTGCGGTCGGTACCGACGTAGCGGCCGAACAGCGTGAGGATGGCCGCCTCGTTGGGCTGCAGCATGTAAAGGCCCACGAGGATGAAGACGCCCAGGGCGATCAGCAGCGCGCGCAGCACGATCCCGGGCAGGCCTCCGGCGACGGGCGCCAGCGGAAAGCTGGCGACCATGGCTGCGATCAGCACGATGCCCAGCACTGCCGCCACGTAGCCGTTGGACGAGGGGCGGGGTTGCTCGCGGGTGTTGATGCGCATCTCGCACCTCCGAAATCAAAGTGATATCACCATAATAGCTTTCCGGGCCGTCGTCAAGGTCGGCCGTGCCACTTGAGACGGAGCCCACTCACTTGCGGGTGTGCGGGGCATCGCCGCACTGTGTTCGAATACATGCCTGTTCCCCGCCGGCTCGCGGTGCGCCCATGGCCTTCCTTCACCTGCGTCCTTCGCACTGGTTGCGCGCCCAGCGCCTCCTGCTGGAGCTCGGCCCGGTCAAGGCCACGCTGCTGCTCACGGCTGCGGTGTCGGTGCCCGCGCTGCTGATCAGCCAGGCCATGTGGTTCGTGTCCGGCATGCAGGGCACGCCCTGGGTGCCGGCGCTGGTGGCGCTCAGTTGCGCGGTGTTCATCACACCGCTGGTGGCCTGGCCGCTGCTGCGCCTGCTGCGCGACCTGGAGGCGGTGCGCGCCAAGCTCGACATCCTGGCCACGCGCGACGAGCTCACCGGGGTGCCGAACCGTCGCCAGTTCCTGGTGCAGGCCGATCGCGAGTTCGCACGCTGCCGCCGTTACGACACCGGTGCGGCTTTCCTGATGATCGACGTCGACCATTTCAAGCGCGTCAACGACCTGCACGGGCACCTGGCGGGGGACCTGATGCTGCGCGAGATCGGCCGCACGATCGCCGGTTCGCTACGCCAGCCCGACCTGCTGGGCCGCTTCGGCGGCGAGGAGTTCACGGTCTTCCTGCCGCACACCGACGCGCTGGGTGCGATCGACGTGGCCGAGCGCATCCGCGAGCGCGTGGCGAACCTGTTGCTCGAGTGGCGTGGCGAGCAGATCCGCACCACGGTGAGCATCGGCGCCGTCGTGCTCGAGCCGGCCCACGAGACCCTGGGCGCCTTCATCGCCGAGGCCGACCTCGCGCTCTATGCGGCCAAGGGTGCGGGCCGCAACTGCGTGCGCAGCTCGCCGGGCCGGCCGCCGCTGGACTTCGGCCTCGGGCGCGAGCATCCGCAGGACCAGGAAGACGGCTGGCGCTGATGCGCGGCGGCGCAGCTCCGGCGTCCGGTCAGAGCCGAAGCGTCGCGGCGTAGCCGGTCATTTCGAGGTAGCCCAGGCCGCGGCGCGCACCGCCCGCATCGCGCAGCTCGCTCAGGCCTTCCCAGTACACCGTGCCGGTGCTGGCCCGTGCATCGAGCTCCTGGTCGTCGAGCAACGCGTGCACCTCGTGGGTGCCGGCCGGCGTGACGATGCGCCAGCGCACCGGGTAGCGCGCACGCGTGGCTGCGCTCGTCCACCAGGCCAGCGGCTCGAAGCGCACCTCCTCCGCAGCGAAGGCGCGCACGGCACCGCCGGACGGTCGAAGGCTGCCGCCGGCCCACACGCTGCGGCCCTCGCGCGTGCGCAGGCGAAACGCCGTGAGGGCGCTGCCGTCGTCCAGGTTGATGCCGATCCAGTCCCAGCCGACGGCAGCGTCGGGCATCAGCGTCTGGCTCCATTCGTGGTCGAGCCAGGCGCGCCCGGCGACGCGCCGCTCGCGGCCGTCGAGCACGAGAGCGCCGTCCACCGCCAGCTGGGGCTGGCTGTAGTAGTGGCTCGCGTGGCGCGGCTCGGGCCCCTTGCGGCTGACGCCCCCCTGGCCCTGCAGCAGCACCGGCTGCGTCGTGCGCAGGGCCAGGCGCAGCGCGACGCCGGTGGCACGGTCGGCCAGCGTGGCGCGGTAGATGCTCGACGCCGCCGCATCCTCGCGGGCGAAGCGCCAGTCGCCGATGTGCACGGCGGTGTCGGTCGTGCGGGCCGCAGCGGGCAGCGCCTCGATGTCGCCGCTCCAGCGCGCCAGGCGTTCGGCGTGGCGCAGACGCCGCCCGCCGAGGTCGCTCAGTGCCAGGTGCGCCATCAGCAGCTGGCGGCCGGCGAAGCGGCCCGCGAGCGTCGTCGCCTGGCCGGTGCGGGAACGGAAGAAGGTGAGCTGGAACCCGTACGAGGGCCCGCGCGTTGCGTCCTCGGCGAGCCAACCGGTGGCGTACCACCACTCGATGCGATAGGCGGGATGCGCACCGTGGTCGGCCGGAAAGGCCAGCGCTCGCGGCGCGACCACCGGGTCGTCCTGGGCGCGGGCGAGGGGCGGGGCCAGCACCGCCGAGGCAAGGCCCAGCAGCAGGGGACGGCGTGGCAGCATCTTGGCGATGGTAGCGGTGACCCGCTCGCCGGCAGGGTCGGCTGAGCCGGCTCACCATCGCTTCGTCCGCCTGCGCTCCAATGAGGGCCTCGAACGGCAGGAAAAGGAGCCGGGCCATGAAGACGATGACGCGAAGACCGATCCTCGCGCTGTGGCTGCTGGTGCCTCTCGGTGCGGCCTTGCCGGCGCGCGCCGACGAGTACCAGGACACCCTCGCGCTGTTCCGCAAGGCCGAGGAGAGCGGGCGCTTCTTTGCCAACGCCCACGGCTATGCGGTGTTCCCCACCATCGGCAAGGCCGGCATCGGCATCGGTGGCGCCTACGGCAAGGGGCGGGTCTACGAGCGCGGCAAGGTGATCGGCGAGACCTCGATGACGCAGGTGTCGGTGGGCTTCCAGCTCGGCGGCCAGGGCTTCAGCCAGATCGTGTTCTTCGAGGACGCCGCGGCGCTCAAGCGCTTCACGCAGGGCGAATTCGAGTTCGGCGCAGAGGCGTCGGCGGTGGCCGTCACGCTGGCGGCCGGGGCGCAGGCCGGCTCGGGTGGCGCCACGGCGGGTGCCAGCGTCGAGAAGGACAAGGCCCGGGTGCTGGGCGCCTACAACAACGGCATGGCGATCTTCACCCTCACCAAGGGCGGATTGATGTACCAGGCCGTCGTGGCGGGGCAGAAGTTCAAGTTCAAGCGCCGCTGAGGCGGCCGGGGCCGCTGGCGGCGCATCGTCGTGGCGCGGTGCGGGCCGCGCGTGCTACCAGTCCTCCTTGACCGCCGCCACCATGTCGCGCGCCCCGGCGCGGCGCGCCACCGCGCGCGCGGCGAGCGTGGCGGTGGCCACGCCCGCGAGCAGCACCGCGGCCAGCAAGGCCGCGGTGCGTCCGGCCGGCACGTGCATGTCCATCGTCCAGTGGAAGCTCTGCGGGTTCACGACGTGCACCAGCACGACCGCGATGCCCAGGCCCAGGGCAAGGCCCACCACGGCGCCGACACCGGTCCACGCGGCCGCTTCGCCGGCCACCACGCGGACCAGCTCGGCGCGCGTCAGGCCGAGGTGGGCCAGCAGGCCGAACTCGCGCCGCCGCGCCAGCACCTGCGCCGAGAAGCTGGCCGCAATGCCGGCCAGCCCGATGGCGATCGCCACCGCCTGCAGGTAGGTCGTGACGGCGAAGCTGCGGTCGAAGATCTCGAGCGAGAGCGTGCGCAGCTGCGTCGCGGCGGCGAAGTCGAGCAAGGCGTCGGCGCCCGATCCGGCCGAGGCGCGGCGCGCCGCCTCGCGCAGCGCGCGCTGCACCTCGTCCAGGCGCGCGCCCGGGGCGAGCCACAGGGCCATGTCGTTGAGTCGCTGGTCGCCCGTGGCACGACGGTAATCGGCCAGGTCCATCGCCACCGCGCCGAACTGGCGCGCGTAGTCGCGCCAGACGCCGCGCACGTAGACCTCGACGGTGCGCGTGCCCAGCGGCAAGGCGAGCGCCTGGCCCGGCCGCGTGCCGTACAGCGTTTGCATCGGCTCGCTGACGAACACGCCCGGCAGCGTGGCGTGCGGCGGCAGCGCCGGGCCGAGCAGCGGCAGCACGGCGCCCCCGGCGTCCAGCGGCCGCGCGTACAGCACGACGGCCGGGCGCTGCGGATCGAACGCGAGCGGGCGCGAGCGCGCCACCTCGACGCGGGCGACGCCCGCGATCGCAGGCGCGGCCGCGAGGAAGGCCGGGTCGAGGAAGGCCTGGTCGCTGGTGCTGCTCTGCGCGGCACTGCGCACGTAGAGGTCGGCCGGCAGCACGTCGTCGAGCCAGCGCGCCACGCCCTCGCGGAAGCTGGCCACCATCACGGTCAGCGCGATGGCCAGTGCCAGGCTCGCGACGACGCCGGCCACCGCCACGGCGGCCGCATCGCGTTCGTGCCGGGCACGCTGCAACGCCAGCAGCGCCAGAGGCCGGTGGCCCGGGCGGAACAGGCCGAGCAGGGCGTCGATGGCGATCGGCACGCAGGCGATGCCGCCCACCAGCAGCAGGGCCACCGAGGCGTAGGCGGCCACCGGCAGGCCGCCCAGCGGCGGCAGCAGCGCGAGCGCGCCGCCGAGCGCGAGCAGGGCCGGCCCGCTCCAGCGCGGCGCGTGGCGGCGCGGCGCGCCGCCCAGGCCCTTGAGCGCCTGGGCCGGCGCCAGCGCGGCAGCCTGGCGTGCCGGCAGCCAGCCTCCGGCCAGTGCCGCGCCCGTGCCCGCGGCGCCGAAGGCCAGCGCCGCCGGCCATGAGAACTGCAGCGAGGGCATCACGCCGGGGAAGTAGCCTCCGCCGAGATCGCCGCCGAGGTGTCGCAGCGCGAGCGCGGCCAGCGCGGTGCCCGCGGCCACGCCCAGCGCGCTGCCCGCCACGCCGATCAGCGCGCATTCGGCCCGCACCAGCGCCGCGCGTTCGCGCGCGGCCAGCCCGAGCACGCCGAGCAGCGCGAGCGAGGGCGTGCGCTGCGCCACCGACAGGGCGAGCACCGAGAACACGAGGAAGGCGCCGACGACCAGCGCCACCAGGGCCAGCACCGTGAGGTTGACGCGGTAGGCGAGCGAGACGTTGGACACGCGCGCCGCCGCGTCGTCCGGCCGCACGGCGCGCCACGCGGCGCCGGCGCGCGCCTCGATCGGCCGCGCGTCGGCGCCCGCGGCCAGGCGCAGGTCCAGCCGCGTGAGGCGCCCGGAGAAGCCGAAGTGCGCCTGCGCGCCGGCGATGTCGAGCACCGCGAGCGGCGCGCCGCCCGCCGCCAGGGTGCCCGCCACGCGCAGGGTCACGGCGCCCAGGCCGTGCTGCACCGCGACGGTGTCTCCCTCGCGCACGCCCAGGCGCTGCAGCGCGGCGGCATTGAGGAACACGGCTTCGGGATCGAGGAAGGCGGTGCGTTCCTCGCCGGCGGCGGGCTGGGGCCGCAACTGCGGCGCCACCGGCGTGGCCAGCAGCGCGTCCAGGCCGAGCAGGCGCAGGGGCACGCGCCGCCCCTGGCGGTCGACGGCGTAGCTGTCGATCTCGACCACCGGGCTCGCGACCTGCACCGCCGGGTCGACCGCAAGCACGTGCGCGAGGCTGTCGTCGCAGCCTTCGCGCGCGGTGCAGGCCAGCGCCAGGTCGGGTTGTCCGTTGGCCGCCCGCACCGCGGCGGAGAACTCCGACAGCGCCGAGCGGTTGATCAGGTGCACCGAGAACGCGAGCGCCACGCCCAGCGCCACCGCCAGCACCGCCAGACACTGGCGCCACGGATGGGCGCGCCACTCGGCGCCGCTGACCTCGCGCAGCAGCGTCAGCGTCATGCGGCCGTGCCGGGTGCGATGCCGCGCGGCGTGAGCCGCAGCACACGGTCGGCGCGCGCCGCGGCGGCGCTCGAGTGCGTGACCATCAGGCAGGCGGCGCCTTCGGCGTGCACCTGGGCGGCCAGCACGTCGAGCACGCGTTCGGCGGTGGCAGGGTCGAGGTTGCCCGTCGGTTCGTCGGCCAGCACCAGCGGCGGTCGGTGCACCAGCGCGCGCGCGATCGCCACGCGCTGCAGCTGCCCGCCCGAGAGCGTGCGCGGCGCGCGTTCGCCCAGGCCCTCGAGGCCGACATGGGCCAGCATCGTGCGCACGCGTTCGTCGTCGGGCGCGCCCAGCAGCAGCAAGGGCAGGGCGACGTTCTGCGCCACCGTGAGGTGGGGCAGCACGTGGAAGGCCTGGAACACGAAGCCGAGGTGGCGCCGGCGCCAATGGGCCAGTGCCGTCTCGTCGTCGAGCGGCAGCGGCGTGCCGGCCAGCCGCACCTGCCCGGCGTCGGCGCGGTCCAGCCCGGCGATGGCATTGAGCAGCGTCGACTTGCCCACGCCCGACTCGCCGAGCACGGCGACGATCTCGCCGCGCGCGATGTCGAAGTTCACCGCCTCGAACACCGGCGCGTCGCCGTAGTGCTTGGCCAGGCCGCGCACCTCGAGCAGCATCGACGCAAGCCCGCGCGCCGTCACGCCAGGTCCTTCACGTGGCGCAGCACCTGGGCGAACGCATCGGGCGCGTCGCAGGCGACCGTGCGGCGCTCGGGCATCGAGCGCAACCAGGTGAGTTGCCGCTTGGCGAGCTGGCGCGTGGCGGCGACGCCGCGTTCGCGCACCTGGCGCCGCAGCGCGTCACCCTCGAGGCCCGCATCGAGCGCTTCCCAGGCCTGGCGGTAGCCCACCGCGCGCAACGCCGGCAATCCGGCATGCACGCCGGGCTGCGTGCGCAGCCGTCGCAGCTCGTCGAGCAGGCCGGCGTCGAGCATCGCGTCGAAGCGCGCGGCGATGCGCGCGTGCAGCCAGCCGCGCTCGGCAGGCTCCAGGCTCACGAGCAGCGGTGGCCGGCGGCGGCGCGGCGCCGAGTGCAAGGACGACAGCGGACGGCCGCTCAGGCGCCACACCTCGAGCGCGCGCGCGATGCGTTGCGCGTCGTGCGGCGCCAACCTGGCCGCAGCGGCGGGATCGACGCGCGCCAGCTCGGCATGCAGGGACGGCCAGCCCTGCGCGGCGGCCGCGGCCTCGATGGCGGCCCGCACGGCGGGGTCGGAGGCGGGCAGGGCGTCGAGTCCGTCGATCAGGGCCTTGAAGTACAGCATCGTGCCGCCCACCAGCAGCGGCAGTCGTCCGCGGGCGGCGATCTCGGTGATGGCACGCTGTGCGTCGGCGACGAACTGTGCCGCCGAGTAGGGCTCGGTGGGATCGCGCAGGTCGAGCAGGTGGTGCGGCACGGTTGCACGCTCGGCCGCGCTCGGCTTGGCGGTGCCGATGTCCATGCCGCGATAGACGAGCGCCGAGTCGACGCTGACGATCTCCAGCGGCACCAGGCGCGCGAGTTCCAGCGCGAAGTGGCTCTTGCCGCTGGCCGTCGGCCCGGCCAGTCCGATCCAGCGCGGCGACGCGGGACTCACCGCCGTGCTCCATCATCGGCATGCCGCGCGTTCACGGTGCGGCCGCCGGCTGCCCGTGGCGCTGCACGAGCGTCCACGCGGTGAGGGCGGTGACGAGGCCCCAGGCCGCGGTGCCGAAGGCCATCGGACGCAGGCTGCCGTCCATCGCGGCGCCAAGCGTCACGCCGGTGACGAACGCCACCAGCGCCATCAGGCAGCCGGCCAGCGCGGAGGCCAGCCCGGCCATGCGCGGGAACGGCCCCACCACCGCCGTCTGACCGCAGGGCTGGTGCATGCCATGGCCGAAGCAGTAGCACCAGTGCGCGAGCAGGACCGCCGGCCAGGACACCTGCGCGGCCAGGCCGCAGGCCGCCATGCCGAGCGCACCGGCCAGGGTGAACAGCGCGCCGCGCTTGACCGTGCCGACCAGGCCATGGCGCGACAGCCAGCGCCGGCATACCAGCGTGCCGACCAGGTAGGACAGCGAGGCCGACGCCAGGGCGGCGCCGTACTGGGCCGGCGTCAGTCCGAGCACGCCGATGTAGGCGAACGAGGACGCCGACAGCAGCACGAACAGGCCGCCGTAGGTGGCCGAGGTCAGCAGGCCCCAGGCGCGAAACGTCGGGTGCGCGACCACGGCCAGGGTGCTGGCCAGCATGCTGCGAAGGCGCAGCGCGTGGGGGTTGCGCTGGGTCAGCGTCTCGGGCAGCTGGCGCCACACGTACAGCAGCGCGATGGCAGCCATGGCGGCGACGGTCACAAGGGTGGCCCGCCAGCCGTAGGCCGCGGTCAGCAGCCCGCCGCCGAGCGGTGCCGACACCGCCAGCACGCCCAGTCCGGACATGGCCAGCGCCATCACGCGTGCACCTTGGTGTGGTTCGTACAGGTCGCGCACCATCGCCCGCGCGCACACGACCGCGGCGGCCAGCATCGCGCCCTGTGCCGTGCGCCAGGCGACGAGTTGCGCGATGTGCGTGGACATCGCCGCGCCGACCCCGGCGACGACCAGCAGCGCAAGGCTGGACAGCAGCACCGGCCGGCGCCCGAAGCGGTCGGCCACGGGCCCCCAGACCAGCTGCATGAGGCCGAAGCCGAGGATGAGCGCCGACA
Source organism: Burkholderiaceae bacterium (assembly GCA_035716845.1). Lineage (GTDB taxonomy): Bacteria > Pseudomonadota > Gammaproteobacteria > Burkholderiales > Burkholderiaceae_C > CADEEN01. Next base: position 15,126 of record DASTJE010000228.1, on the reverse strand, counting down.
TCGTCTGCTGCACGGCGCCGGGCGATGCAGCGAGTTCGCGCGCCAGCATCGGCAGGGCGGGCAGGTAGAGGTCGGTCGTGACCGGTTGCAGGCCCAGCAGGAGGGCCAGGCCGATGGCGACGACGACGGGGGCGAGGGCGCGTTGGGGGCGCGGCATCGGCGCCGCGGCGACGGACGGGTCGGGCATCGGGCGCAGCGTAGCAGGCGGTTGCACCTGCTCACCGCAACCGGCTCGGGATCGTTACGATCGGCTTCCCAATTCCGCATGGAGACAAGGCCAATGACCACCCTCGCCCGTCGTTTCGTCGCCACCCTGGCCGCATGCAGCGTGAGCTTTGCCAGCGTGGCGCAGACCCTGCCCGCCGGTGCCCCGGGCGACACCCCGGTGCGCCTGATCGCCACCGAGCAGGCCACGGCGCCGGCCGGCCGGGCGTTGCTGGAACGCAGCCTGCAGCGCGCCGACGTGGTCGCGGCGCTGCAGGCCCGTGGCGTGAACGTCGACGCGGCGCGCGCGCGCGTGGCTGCGCTGACCGACGAGGAGGCCGCACAGGTGGCCGCCGAGATCGACAAGGCGCCGGCCGGCGGCGACGTCGTCGGCACCATCGTGTTCATCTTCGTGCTGCTGCTGATCACCGACATCCTCGGCTTCACGAAGGTGTTCCCCTTCACGCGGCCGATCCGGTAATTGGTTCCCCCCCGGAGCGCCGGGGGCGCTCCCCCCCAGGGGGGCGCCGCCAGCGGACCGGCGGAGCCGGATCCGCGGCGGCCGCACGAAGGCGCCGGTTGGACGCGGCGGGCTTGGCTCGCCTGGGCGACTGCGGGTCTGGGCGGTTGCGCCACGGTGCAGTTCGAGCCGCCCGCCGGCCTGCCGCCGCGGGTCGAACTGCGCGCGGTGCCGTTCTTTCCGCAGACGCCGTTCCATTGCGGGCCGGCGGCGCTGGCCACGGTGCTGGTGCACGCCGGCTTCGACACCACGCCCGAGCGCCTGGCCGATGCGGTGTTCCTGCCCGATCGCGAAGGCTCGCTGCAGGTCGAGATGCTCGCCGCGGCGCGCCGTGCTGGCGCGCTGGCCGTGCCCTTGCCGCCTGACCTGGGTGCGCTGTGGCAGGAGGTGGCGGCAGGCACGCCGGTGGTGGTGCTGCAGAACCTGGGCCTGGCCATCGCGCCGCGCTGGCATTACGCGGTGGCGGTGGGCTACGACCTGGTGGCGCGCGAGGCAGTGCTGCGCAGCGGCACCACCGAGCGCGAGCTCGAACCGTTCGCCCTGTTCGACCGCACCTGGGCACGCAGCGGGCGCTGGGCCTTCGCGGCCCTGCCGCCGGGCCGCCTGCCGTCGACCGCACGCGAGGTCGACGCGACGCAGGCGGCCGTGGCCTTCGAACGCAGCGCCTCGCCCGCCGCGGCGCTGCGCGCCTACGACAGTGTGCTGGCGCGCTGGCCCGACAACGCCGCGGCGGGGATGGGCCAGGGCAACGTGCGCGCCGCGCTGGGCGAATGGGCCGGCGCGGCGGCCAGTTTCGAACGCGTCGCCACGCGCCACGACATGGCCGCCGCCTGGCACAACCTCGCCCTTGCACGCTGGCAGCTGGGGCAGCGCGATGCGGCGCGCAGGGCGGCCGCGAAGGCCCTCGAGCGCGCTCAAGGCAGCGAGCCGCAATGGCTCGATGCCTCGCGTCGCCTGCAGGCCCTGGTGGCCGAGCGCTGACGCGCGTCTTCGACTTCGCGGCGGTACTGCGAGTTCCATTGCCGGGTGCCCGCGGCGCAGGCTCTTGCCGGGTGTTACCCCGGTCCACACAACTTCACCGTTGGAGCGTGTTGTCTTCACCCGGCGCGGGCATGGTGGCGGCGTCGGTCGGCTCGCTGTCGGTCGGCGTTTCCTGAACGACACAAGGAGTTTGCAGATGAAGAAACTGACCAAGACCCTGCTGAGCGCTTCGTTGGCGGCGATGGGCGTGGCCCATGCGCAAGGACTTTCCGTCGGCGGCAGCCTCGGCACATCGCACTACAAGGGCGATGCCATCGGCGGCCTGTCGACCGACCGCTCGGGCGATGCCGGCAAGGTCTACGGCGGCTATTCGTTCTCGCCGAACTTCGGCCTCGAACTCGGCTATGCCACGCTCGGCAAGTTCTCCAGCGCTGCCGACAGCCTCAAGGGCAAGGGCGCCTACCTCGACGCCGTGGGCACCTGGCCGCTGGGCACCAAGGTCTCGCTGCTGGGGCGCGTCGGTGCGTTCGGCGGGCGCCTCGAGAGCGGGCTGGCCGGCGCCACCGACTCCGGCACCAACGTCAAGGTCGGGGCGGGCCTGCAGTACGACGTCGACCGCAATCTGGGTGTGCGTGGCGAGTGGGAGCGTTACCGCTTCGATGCCTTCGGCTCGAAGGCGAACACCGACCTGTACTCGATCGGCGTGAACTACCGTTTCTGAGACCGACCAACGCGGCGCACGCCGGCCCCGCGCGGCCCGGCGGGGCGCCGCGAGCGGCAGCGGCGCTCTCAGAGGAAATGCTCGTCGGGCCGCAGGTAGCGCCACTGCCCCGCCGGCAGCTTGCCCAGCACGACGCTGCCGATGCGCACGCGCTTGAGGCCCACCACCTCGAGCCCCACCAGCTCGCACATGCGCCGGATCTGGCGCTTGCGGCCCTCGCGCAGCACGAAGCGCAACTGGTCCTCGTTGGCCCAGCTCACCTTGGCCGGCTTGAGCGCGCGCCCGTCGAGCTCGAGGCCGTGCTGCAGCAGCGCGAGGCCCTCCGGCGCGAGCACCGGTCCGGGGCCGGGCTGCGCGCGGCGCACGCGCACCAGATACTCCTTCTCGACGCGCGAGTCCTCGCCGATCAGCGCACGGGCGATGCGGCCGTCCTGCGTCAGCACGAGCAGGCCGGTGGAGTCGATGTCCAGCCGCCCGGCCGGCGCGAGACCGCGCAGCTGCGATGGCGCGAACTGCAGGCGCTGCCGGTCCTCGGCCCAGCGCGACTCGCGCCGGATCAGCGACGCCGCCGGCGCGTAGCCGTCCTCGGCCTGGCCGCTGACATAGCCCATCGGCTTGTGCAGCAGGATCGTCACGCGCTGCTGCTGCTCGCGGCGCGCCCGCGGGTCGATCTCGATGCGCACGTCGGGGCCGACGCGCAGGCCGAGCACCGCCACCTGGCCATCGACGCGCACCCATCCCGCCTCGATCCACTCGTCGGCCTCGCGCCGCGAGGCCAGCCCGAGCGCGGCCATGCGCTTGGACAGGCGTTCGCCCTCGGTGCCGGAGGAACCCGTCATGGTCGGGCCGCCATGGCGGAGGCACCGACGCCGAACAGGGCGGCCAGCGCCTCGCGGTACAGCGGTTGCCCCACGGCATTGGTGTTGTGGTGCGTGCCGCCCTCGACCAGCACGAAGCGCTTGGGCGAACGCGCCTGCTCGTAGAGCGCGCGCCCGAGCTCGGGCGCGATCCAGCGGTCCTCGCTGCCGTGCACGACGAGCACGGGCGCGGCCACCTGCGCGATGCGGCGCGCGGCGTCGAAGCGCTGCGTGATCAGCGGGGCCACCGGCAGCCAGCCCCACTTCATCGTGCGCACCACGTCGGCAATGGAGGTGAAGCTGCCCTCGACGATGAGGCCGGCGACATCGGGCAGTTCGCTGGCCGCGCGCACCGCGATCGCGCCGCCCAGCGAATGGCCGAACAGGTACCGGCGGGCCTGCGGATGGCGCTCGGCGAGCCAGCGCCACGCGGCGAGCGCATCCTCGTGCGCACTATCCTCCGACGGCAGCGCCGCGTCGCTGCGGCCGAAGCCCCGGTAGTCGAGGCCCAGCACCGCGAACCCGAGTTCGTGCATGCGGCGCATGCGGTGTGCCGAGGAGCGCACGTCCCAGCGCGCGCCGTGAAGGTACAGCAGCACGGGCGCTTCGGCCCGGGCCTGCGGCAGCCACAGGCCGTGCAGCCGCACGGTGCGGCCGCCGTCGAGCGCCGAGCGGTGCTCGATCCACACGTCCTCCATGCCCTCGGCCGCCTGCACGGCACCGGACCAGGTGCGGTCGCTGGGCTGGAAGATCCACTCGCGCTGCTTCTCGTCGAGGGTGGCGCAGCCGCCGGCCAGCGTCAGGCTGAACGCGAGGGCGGCGAGGGCGGCCAGGGCGCGCGTCATGGGGCGGTGGTCAACGGCCGCGCAGGAACAGGGAGTCCAGTTCCTTCAGCGTCAGCTGGCGCCAGGTGGGGCGGCCATGGTTGCACTGGTCGCTGCGCTCGGTGGCTTCCATGTCGCGCAGCAGGGCGTTCATCTCTTCCACGGAGAGGCGGCGGTTGGCGCGCACTGCGGCATGGCAGGCCATGGTGGCCAACAGCTCGTCGCGGGTGCGCTCGACCACACGGCTGGCGTCGTGTTGCGACAGGTCGGCCAGCACCGAGCGCACCAGGGACACCGGGTCGGTATCGGCCAGCGCGGCCGGGCGCGAGCGCACCGCCAGCGTGCCGGGGCCCAGCGTCGACACATCGAACCCCAGGGCCGCCAGCGTGGCGGCATGCTCGTCGGCGGCCGCCAGTTCGGTCAGCGTGGCGGCGAAGGTGGCGGGGATCAGCAGCGGCTGCGCCTCGAGGCTGGCGGCCCCGAGCTGGCGCTTGAGGCGCTCGTAGACGATGCGCTCGTGCGCCGCGTGCATGTCGACGACCACCAGGCCCTGGGCGTTCTCGGCCAGCACGTAGGCGCCGCCGAGCTGGGCCAGTGCACGCCCCAGCGGCCAGTCGCCCGCGGGCAGTGGCGCGGCCCGCCAGTCCGACGCGGGCGCCGGCGCATAGGCCGGCGCGCCCGCCTCGCGGGCGTAGAGCGCCTGCGCGGCCGCCAGCGCGAGGCCGGCCTGCTGCGGCGCGGGCGCTCCCGCCCATCCCGCAGCGCGCTGCGCAGGCGGTGCAGGCGGGGGCGGCACGGCGACCGCCGCAGACACGGCCGCCAGCGTGGCTCGCGGCGTGGCCAGTGCATTCTCGACCGCGCGCCGCACCGCCTCGTGCACTTCGCGCGCATCGCGGAAGCGCACCTCGATCTTGGTCGGGTGCACGTTGACGTCGACGCGCTCGGGATCGATGTCGATGAACAGCACGTACACCGGCTGGCGCGCGCCGTGCAGCACGTCCTCGAACGCGCTGCGCACGCCGTGCGCCACGCCGCGGTCGCGCACGAAGCGGCCATTGACGTAGACATACTGGTGGTCGGCGCGTGCACGCGCCGCATCGGGGGTGCCGACGCGGCCGGCCAGCCGCAGCGGCCCGGCCTGGGCCTGCACCGCGAGGCTGGTGCCGACGAAGTCCGCACCCATCACGTCGGCAAGGCGCGCGTCCTGCGCCGCGGCGCGCCACTGCGCGACGAGGCGGCCCTCGTGCCAGACCGCGAAGGCGACGTCGGGGCGCGCCAGCGCATGGCGGCGTACCGCCTCGACGCAGTGCGCGAGCTCGGTGGCATCGCTCTTGAGGAACTTGCGGCGCGCGGGCGTGGCGAAGAACAGCTCGCGCACCTCGACCGTGGTGCCCGCACCGCGTGCCACCGGGCCGGTCTCGCCGCTGCGCGCGTCCAGTCGCGTGGCCTGCGCCGCGTCGGGCGTGCGCGAGGCGATCGACAGCTCGGCCACCGACGCGATGGCCGCCAGCGCCTCGCCGCGGAAACCCATCGTGTCTACGCGCTCGAGCTCGTCGAGCGAGGCGATCTTGCTCGTCGCGTGGCGCCGCAGCGCAAGCGGCAGCTCGGCGCGCGGGATGCCTGCGCCGTCGTCCTCGACGGCGATGGCGCGCACGCCCCCGGCGGCCAGGCGCACGGTGATCATGCGCGCGCCGGCGTCGAGGGCGTTGTCCACCAGTTCGCGCACCACGGAGGCCGGCCGCTCGACCACCTCGCCGGCAGCGATCTGGCTCACCAGATCGTCGGGAAGCTCGCGGATCGGGCGGCGCGCGTCGGGCGCGTTGCGGGGCAGGGCGGTCATCGCCACCATTGTCTCAGTGCGCACGGGGACAGGGGCGGCTGCGGATAATGCCCCGCATGCCCGAGGTCCTGAGCACCCTGGTCGACTTCATCCTGCACGTCGACGTCCACCTGCGCGCCTTCGTCGAGGCCTACGGCCCCTGGGTCTATGCGTTGCTGTTCCTGATCGTGTTCACCGAAACGGGCGTCGTGGTGTTCCCGTTCCTGCCCGGCGACTCGTTGCTGTTCATCGTCGGGGCATTGTGCGGAGCCGGCCTGATGAGCCTGCCGCTGTCCATGGCGCTGCTGCTGGCCGCCGCCGTGCTCGGCAACCAGACCAACTACACGATCGGCCGCGCGGTGGGCCAGCGCGTGTTTCAGTGGGAGGACAGCCGTTTCTTCAACAAACGTGCCTTCGAGCAGGCGCACGCGTTCTACGAACGCTACGGTGGCATCACGATCGTGCTGGCGCGCTTCATGCCCTTCGTGCGCACCTTCGCGCCCTTCGTGGCCGGCGTCGCGGACATGACCCGCCGCAAGTTCACGTTCTACGACGTCACCGGCGGCGCACTTTGGGTCGGCAGCCTGACCGTGGCGGGCTACCTGTTCGGGAATCTGCCGTGGGTGCAGGCGCACCTGAGCAAGATCATCTGGGCGCTGATCCTGGTGCCCGGGCTGATCGCGCTGGTCGGGGGCTGGAAGGCGCGCCGCGCCGCGCCCGGCGCGGGACGCTCCGCGTAAGCCTGGCGTGTGCTGCACTGCAATAGAATCATTCGGTTTACCTGCGATCACGGCCTCGAGCACCACCATGGCAGACACCCCGCGTCCCGTCTATCGCAACATCCATGTCACGCAGATCGTCAAGTACCGGCTGCCTCCGGCCGGGATGGTGTCGATCGGGCACCGCATCAGCGGCGTGCTGATGTTCCTGCTGCTGCCCTTCGTGGTCTGGCTGTTCGACGTGAGCCTCGGTTCCGAGATCAGCTACGAGCGCTTCAGCGCCGCCTATGCCGCAGGCCTCGGGGGCGTGCCGGCGGGCGTCGTCAAGCTGGTGACGCTGGGTCTGATCTGGGCCTACCTGCACCACTTCTGCGCCGGCGTGCGGCACCTTTGGATGGACGCCACCCACGCGGTGGGCAAGGCCTTCAGCCACACCTCGGCCCTGGTCACGCTGGGTGTCAGCCTCGTGCTGACCGCCGTGCTCGGCTTCAAGCTCTTCTTCTGAGGCGCCCGATGGCAGACCAACCGAACTACGGCTCCAAGCGCCTCGTCGTCGGCGCGCACTACGGCCTGCGCGACTGGCTCAGCCAGCGCGCCACCGCGGTGGTGATGGCGCTGTTCACCCTCGTGCTGCTGCTTCAGGTGCTGCTGGGCGGCAAGCTCGGCTACGACCGCTGGGCACAGATCTTCTCGGCGCAGTGGATGAAGGTGCTGACCTTCGTGACGCTCGTCTCGCTGGCCTGGCACGCCTGGGTGGGCATGCGCGACGTGTGGATGGACTACATCAAGCCGGTGGGCGTGCGCCTCGCGCTGCAGGTGTTCACGATCGCCTGGCTGGTGGGCTGCCTGGGCTGGGCCGTGCAAGTGCTCTGGAGACTCTAAGACGATGGCTACCCTGCCCAAACGCAAGTTCGACGTGGTGATCGTCGGGGCCGGTGGCTCCGGAATGCAGGCCTCGCTGCGCCTGTCGCAGGCCGGGTTGAACGTGGCCTGCCTGTCCAAGGTGTTCCCCACGCGCTCGCACACGGTGGCCGCGCAGGGCGGCATCGGGGCCAGCCTGGGCAACATGTCCGAGGACAACTGGCACTATCACTTCTTCGACACCGTCAAGGGCAGCGACTGGCTGGGCGACCAGGACGCCATCGAGTTCATGTGCCGCGAGGCGCCCAAGGTGGTGTACGAACTCGAGCACATGGGCATGCCGTTCGACCGCAACCCCGACGGCACGATCTACCAGCGCCCCTTCGGCGGCCACACCGCCAATTACGGCGAGAAGCCGGTGCAGCGCGCCTGCGCCGCGGCCGACCGCACCGGCCACGCGATGCTGCACACCCTGTACCAGCAGAACGTCAAGGCGCGCACCACCTTCTTCGTCGAGTGGATGGCGCTCGACCTGATCCGCGACGCCGACGGCGACGTGCTGGGTGTCACCGCGCTGGAGATGGAGACCGGCGAGGTGCACATCCTCGAGGCCAGGATCACCCTGTTCGCCACCGGCGGGGCAGGGCGCATCTACGCGGCGAGCACGAATGCCTTCATCAACACCGGCGACGGCCTGGGCATGGCCGCGCGTGCCGGCGTGCCGCTCGAGGACATGGAGTTCTGGCAGTTCCACCCGACGGGGGTGCACAACGCCGGCGTGCTGCTGACCGAGGGTTGCCGCGGCGAGGGCGCGATCCTGCGCAACGCGAGCGGCGAACGGTTCATGGAGCGCTACGCGCCGACGCTGAAGGACCTGGCGCCGCGCGACTTCGTCTCGCGCTGCATGGACCAGGAGATCAAGGAAGGGCGGGGCTGCGGTCCGAACAAGGACTACATCAACCTCGACATGACGCACCTGGGCGCCGAGACGATCATGAAGCGCCTGCCCAGCGTGTTCGAGATCGGCCACAACTTCGCCAATGTCGACATCACCAAGGAGCCGATCCCCGTGGTGCCGACGATCCACTACCAGATGGGCGGCATCCCGACCAACATCCACGGGCAGGTGGTGGCGCCCAGGGGCGGCAATCCGAACGAGATCGTCAACGGCTTCTACGCGGTGGGCGAATGCGCGTGCGTCAGCGTGCACGGCGCCAACCGGCTGGGCACCAACTCGCTGCTGGATCTGCTGGTGTTCGGCCGCGCCGCAGGCCTGCACATCGTCGACGCCATCCGCAAGGAGCCCAAGGCCCACAAGCCGCTACCCAAGGACGCGGCCGACCGCGCGCTGGCGCGGCTGGCGCGCCTGGACAACTCGGTATCCGGGGAGTACGCCCAGGACGTGGCCGGCGACATCCGTGCCACCATGCAGCAGCACGCCGGCGTGTTCCGCACCCAGGCCAGCATGGACGAGGGCGTGCGCAAGATCGCGGCCCTGGCCGAGCGCGTCAAGGCGATCCAGCTGAAGGACAAGAGCAAGGTCTTCAACACCGCGCGCATCGAGGCGCTGGAGGTCGAGAACCTGATCGAGGCCGCGCGCGCGACGATGGTCTCGGCCGCCGCCCGCAAGGAAAGTCGCGGCGCCCACACGGTCAACGACTACGGTGACACGCCCGAACACCCGAACGGCCGCAACGACGCCGAGTGGATGAAGCACACCCTCTGGTACGCCGAGGGCGACCGCCTCGACTACAAGCCGGTGAACCTCAAGCCGCTGACCGCCGAGTCGATCCCGCCCAAGGTCCGCAGCTTCTGACGATCACGACGATGAGCACGCGCACTTTCCAGATCTACCGCTACGACCCGGACACCGACGCCAAGCCGCGGATGCAGACGATCGAGGTCGAACTCGACGGCTCCGAGCGAATGCTGCTCGACGCGCTGATGAAGCTCAAGGCGATCGACCCGTCGATCAGCTTCCGCCGCAGCTGCCGCGAGGGCGTGTGCGGCTCGGACGCGATGAACATCAACGGCAAGAACGGACTGGCGTGCCTGACCAACATGCGCACGCTCAAGGATCCGATCGTGCTCAAGCCGCTGCCCGGGCTGCCCGTCGTGCGCGACCTGATCGTCGACATGACGCAGTTCTTCAAGCAGTACCACTCGATCAGGCCCTACCTCGTCAACGACACGCCGCCGCCCGAGAAGGAGCGCCTGCAGTCGCCCGAGGAGCGCGACGAGCTCAACGGGCTGTACGAGTGCATCCTGTGCGCGAGCTGCTCGACGAGCTGCCCGAGCTTCTGGTGGAACCCGGACAAGTTCGTCGGCCCGGCCGGCCTGCTGCAGGCCTACCGTTTCATCGCCGACAGCCGCGACCAGGCCACTGGCGAGCGGCTCGACAACCTCGAGGATCCGTACCGCCTGTTCCGGTGCCACACCATCATGAACTGCGTGGACGTCTGCCCCAAGGGCCTGAACCCGACCAAGGCGATCGGCAAGATCAAGGAGCTGATGGTCCGCCGGGCCGTCTGAAAGCCGCGCCGATGGACGCCGCGTCGCTGAACCGCCTGAGATGGCGCTGTCGCCGCGGCCTGCTGGAGAACGACCTGTTCATCGAGCGCTTCTTCCGCCGCCACGGCGACGCCTTGACCGAGCGCCAGGCGGACGCGCTGGAGGCGCTGATGGCGCTTGCCGACAACGATTTGCTTGACCTCTTGCTCTCGCGCAAGGATCCGCAGGGCGAAATCGATACGCTGGACGTTCGCGAGCTGCTCGCGCTGCTGCGCTGTGCGCCTGGCGTCAGCTCCACGGTCTTGAATTGATCAGAAAGGCCAATGCCATGACACCTTCCGACGTCAAAGCCACCCTGTCGTTCTCCGACGGCAGCCCGAGCATGGACCTGCCGATCTACAAGGGCTCGATCGGTCCCGACGTGATCGACATCCGCAAGCTCTACGCCCAGACCGGCAAGTTCACCTACGACCCTGGATTTCTGTCCACCGCGAGCTGCAACTCGACGATCACCTACATCGACGGCGACAAGGGCGAGTTGCTGTACCGCGGCTATCCGATCGAGCAGCTGGCCACGAAGTGCGACTTCCTCGACACCTGCCACCTGCTGCTGTACGGCGAACTGCCCAACGTGCAGCAGCAGAAGGACTTCCACAGGCTCGTGACCAACCACACGATGGTCAACGAGCAGATGCAGTTCTTCCTGCGCGGCTTCCGTCGCGATGCGCACCCGATGGCGGTGATGACCGGGCTGGTGGGGGCGCTGTCGGCCTTCTACCACGACAGCACCGACATCAACAACCCGCAGCACCGCGAGGTCGCGGCGATCCGCCTGATTGCCAAGATGCCCACGCTGGTGGCGATGGCCTACAAGTACGGCATCGGCCAGCCGTACATGTACCCGCAGAACGATCTGTCGTACGCCGGCAACTTCATGCGCATGATGTTCGCCACGCCGTGCGAGCCCTACGAGCCCAACGAGGTGCTGGTGCGGGCGATGGACCGCATCTTCATCCTGCACGCCGACCACGAGCAGAACGCGTCGACTTCCACGGTGCGCCTGTGCGGCAGCTCGGGCACCAACCCCTTCGCGGCCATCGCTGCCGGCGTGGCCTGCCTGTGGGGGCCCGCGCACGGCGGCGCCAACGAGGCCTGCCTGAACATGCTCAACGACATCCAGCGCATGGGTGGCGTCGAGAAGATCGGCGAGTTCATCAAGCAGGTCAAGGACAAGAACTCCAACGTCAAGCTGATGGGTTTCGGCCACCGCGTCTACAAGAACTACGACCCGCGCGCCAAGCTGATGCGCGAGACCTGCCACGAGGTGCTCACGGAGCTCGGCCTGCACGACGACCCGCTGTTCAAGCTGGCGATGGCGCTCGAGAAGATCGCGCTGGAGGACGACTACTTCGTCTCGCGCAAGCTGTACCCGAACGTCGACTACTACTCGGGCATCGTGCAGCGCGCGATCGGCATCCCGGTCAGCCTGTTCACCGCGATCTTCGCGCTGGCGCGCACGGTGGGATGGATCGCCCAGCTCAACGAGATGATCGCCGACCCCGAGTACAAGATCGGTCGCCCGCGCCAGCTCTTCGTCGGCAGCGCGCGGCGCGAGGTCAAGCCGATCGGGCAGCGCTGATCGGCAGGGCCCGGCACTTGTGCAGCCCGACCGGGTACAATACCCGGGTAGGACTGCACAAGACCACCGCTGAACGAAGGTCTGATCTTTACCCCGCCGCCCCGCGGCGGGCGCTGGTTTGATTTCCCCGAGGTGAATTTCTTGCGTGTTTCTGCACTGCGCCGGCATGTGCTGCGCAGCATCACCTTGTAGAGGAAAAATGGCTATGGCTACCCAAACCGGTACCGTCAAGTGGTTCAACGAGAGCAAGGGCTTCGGCTTCATTGCCCAGGACGGCGGCGGCGCTGACCTGTTCGCGCATTTCAGCGAGATCCAGTCCAAGGGCTTCAAGACCCTGGCGGAGAACCAGCGCGTGGAGTTCGAGGTCAAGCAGGGCCCCAAGGGCCTGCAGGCTGCGGCAATCCGCCCGCTCTGAGCCCCTTCGGCACAGCGCACGACCGCAGCCCCGGCTGCGGTCTTTTTGTTTTCGCAACTCCGAAGGGGGCCGAAATGGCCAAGGAAGAACTGGTCGAGGCGCAGGGCGTTGTCGAGGAAGTGCTGCCCGACTCGCGCTACCGCGTCAAGCTCGACAACGGCCACCTGCTGGTGGCCTACAGCGGCGGCAAGATGAGACGCCACAGCATCCGCATCCTGGCGGGCGACCGCGTGTCGCTCGAGCTCTCGCCTTACGACCTGAGCAAGGGGCGCATCACGTTCCGCCATCTCGACCGCAGCAGCGGTCCCGCGCCCGCGTCGATGCGTCGACGCTGAACGCGCCGCAAAAGTCCCGTTGACGCGCCCGCGCCTTGCTGGCAGGGTGCGTCGGTTGCGGGCCATGCCCCGCCAAGGGCTACAGCGGCATGCGACACGGCAAGCAGGACACGGCGAAAGCCCCGGGCAAACGTCCGGACCGTCGCGACCGGGCGCCACGCGCCGCACCACTGAATTCAGCCCTGCAACAACGTGCCGAGCGCTTGTTGAGCGCCGTCGCGAGCTTGCATTCGCAGCCCACCGAGGCTGAACTCTTCGACGCGCTGGTGGCCGCGACGGCCGATGCGCTGGGCGCGCGTCGCGTGTTGGTGGCCTTGCCACAGGACGCCTCGTTCACGATCGCACTCGCCCGCCTGCCGGGGCGCGAATCGGCGGCGGCGCTGTTGCGTGCCATCACCCCCTGGCTCGACGAAGCGCGCCGCAGCCGGCGAGCCCGCCTGCGCCACGGCCCGCAGGGGGCCGCTCGCATTGAGCAGCGCAGCTGCCTGGTGGCGCCCCTGTTGCAGGCGCGCGAGCTGCTGGCCGTCGTCTATGCCGACGTCGAGGGGGTGCATGGCCGGTTCGCGCGTGACGACTGCGCAGCGCTTGAATCGATGGCCGGCCAAGTGGCTCTTGCGTTGACGCGACTGAGAACGTCCGCCGACCTGGAGCGCCAGGTGACCGCACAGGCGGCGCTGCTCGGACAACGGGCTGGCGAACTGGCGCTCATCGACGGCATCCACAAGGGCATGGCGGCCCGGCTCGGCTTCCATGGCATCGTCGATCTGGTGGGCGACAAGCTGCGCGAGGTGTTCGGCAGCGAGGACTTGTCGATCCGCTGGTGGGACGACCAGGCCAACACCATGGAGGCGCTGTACAGCGTGGAGCACGGCCAGCACCTGCCCAAGCGGCCGCCGTGGCCCGTCGGGGCCGGCAGTCCGGTCGAGAAACTGCTGCGAACGGGTGTGGGCGGCTACGCGGGCACGCGAGACGAACAGGCCGCCATCGGCATCGGTGGCGCCGTGCCAGGAACGGACTGGTGCCTGTCGATCATGGCCGCGCCGATCCAGGGCACGCGGCGCGTGCTGGGCAGCATCGTTCTGGAAGACCACCGGCGCGAGCACGCCTACGGTGAGGCCGACCTGCGTGTGCTCACCACCATCGGTGCCACGCTGGGCCAGGCGCTGGAGAACGCGAAGCTGTTCGACGAGACGGAACGTCTGCTGAAGGAGGCCGAGGCGCGCAACGCCGAGCTGGCGGTCGTCAACAGCGTGCAGCAGGGCATCGCCGGCTCGCTCGACTACCAGGGCATCGTCGAATTGGTCGGCGAGAAACTGCGTGCGGTGTTCGACAGCGGCGACCTGGGCATCCACGTCTGGGACGAGGCCGCACAGGAATTGACCGACGTGTACGCCGTCGAGCACGGAGTGCGGCTGCCCGCCAGGCCGCCGCGCAGGCCGGTCCCGGGCAGCTTCATCCATCGGTGCGTCACCGAACCGAGGACCTTCATGTTCGGCTCGGTCGAGGAGCAGGCGCGCGAGGGTGTGCCGGTGCAGGATGGCACCGACCGTGCGCGTTCGCTGCTCGGCGCGCCGATGCTGGCCGGCGAGCGCCTGCTCGGCTACGTGGTGGTCGAGAACCACGAGCGCGACCATGCCTTCGGCGACGCCGACGAGCGCCTGCTCACCACCGTGGCGTCGTCGCTGGCGATGGCGCTGGAGAACGCGCGCCTGTTCGACGAGACGCAGCGCAATGCGCGCGAGTCACAGGCCTTGTCGGAAGTCGGCCGCGACCTCTCGTCCACGCTCGACCTGGGCAAGGTCATGGACCGCATCGCCGGCCACGCGAAGGAATTGCTGCAGGCGCACAACAGCGCGATCTTCCTGCCGGACGCCGATGGCCGGACCTACCGCGCGCTGGTGGCGATCGGCGACCTGTCCGACGCGCTCAAGACGACCGTCGTCGAGCCCGGCCGCGGCATCATCGGCAGCCTGATCGCCAGCGGCCGCGCCGAATTCGTCAACGACAGCGCGGCCGATGCGCGCGCGGTGCCAATCCCCGGCACGCCGCTGCAGCCGGGCGAGCGCCTGATGGTCGTGCCGCTCAAGGCGGGCGAGCAGGTGCAGGGTGCGATGGCGGTGTGGCGCAGCGGCGGCCAGCCTTTCGAGGCGCGCGAACTCGCCTTCCTCGAAGGCCTGTCGCAGCAGGCGGTGATCGCGCTCAACAACGCGCGCCTGTTCGACCAGACGCAGGCCGCGCTGCAGCGCCAGACGGCGAGCGCCGACATCCTGCGCGTCATCAGCCAGTCGCCCACCGATGTGATGCCGGTGGTCGATGTCATCGTCAGCACGGCGCGGCGGCTGCTGGGCTGCTACCGCACCGCCTTCCTGCGCCGCGAGGGCGAGTCCCTGCGCGCCCTGCGGACCGCCACGGCCGGTGGCGCAGCGCCGGCGATGTTCGAGCGCATTCCCGTGGACCCGGCGCAGAACTTCCCGTCGCGCGTGCTCGATTCGCGCGCCTTGCTCCATATCCCGGACTGGTTGGCCATTGAATTGCCCGAGCATGAGCAGACCATCCATCGCCAGACGGGTTGCCGGTCTTCGCTGATGCTTCCGCTGCTGCGCGGCGAAGAGGCCATGGGCGTGCTGATCTTCCAGCGCGACAAGCCCGAACCCTTCAGCGAAGCCGACATCGCACTGGCGCAGTCCTTCGCTGACCAGGCCGTGATCGCGATCGAGAAC
>DASTJE010000227.1:0-7934 GCA_035716845.1 Burkholderiaceae bacterium | reverse complement strand
TGGCGCCCAAGGAATTCAAGGAGTCGGTCCGATGACCTACATCGCCAAGCCCCGGCTGCACCACCCGACGCTGGAGAAGAACAAGGTCGGCTACACGCGGCGCGACTACGAAGGCAAGATTAGCACGCTGTGCGCCGGCTGCGGTCACGACTCGATCAGCGCGGCGATCGTGCAGGCCTGCTGGCAGATGGACATCCAGCCGCACCGCGTGGCCAAGCTCTCGGGCATCGGCTGCAGCTCCAAGACGCCCGACTACTTCCTGGGCGCGAGCCACGGCTTCAACACCGTGCACGGCCGCATGCCCAGCGTGCTGACCGGCGCCAACCTCGCCAACCGCGATCTGCTCTACCTCGGCGTCTCCGGCGACGGCGACTCGGCCTCGATCGGCCTGGGCCAGTTCGCGCACGCGATGCGCCGCGGCGTGCGCATGGTCTACATCGTCGAGAACAACGGCGTCTACGGCCTGACCAAGGGCCAGTTCAGCGCCACCGCCGACCGCGGCAGCAAGAGCAAGAAGGGCCTCGTCAACGCCGACAACCCGATCGACCTGGTGGCGCTGGCGCTGCAGCTGGGGGCCACCTACGTGGCGCGCGGTTTCTCGGGCGACAAGGCGCAGCTGGTGCCGCTGATCGAGGGCGCGATCCGCCACGGCGCGGCGGCCCTGATCGACGTCGTCAGCCCCTGCGTGGCCTTCAACAACCACGAGGGCAGCACGCGCAGCTACGACTACGTGCGGGCCCACAACGAGGCGGTGGCGCGCATCGACTTCATCGACCTCGCCCGCCCCACCGAGGCGTCGCCGGCGCCGGGCGAGGCCCTGATGCTGCCGCAGCCCGACGGCAGCGTGATGTGCCTGCGCAAGCTGCGCGCCGACCACGACCCGACGGACCGCCTGGCCGCGATGCACCTGGTGCAATCGCTGGCCGCGCGGGGTGAAGTGGCCACCGGCCTGATCTACATCGACCCCACCGCCAGCGACCTGCACCAGGCGCTCAACACCACTGCCGTGCCGCTGAACCGGCTCGACGAAGCGGCCCTGGTGCCGGGGCCCGCGGTGCTGGAGAAGATCAACGCCGCGCTGCGATGAGCGCACCGGGCCGCCGCCGAGCGCTCACGCCCCGGCGTGCCGCCCAGAGGCTGCACCCAGCATCGCGGCGCGCGCGGCCGCGACGACCAGCAGCGTGAAGGTCATCGCGCTCCAGACTTCGTAGGGCACGCCCAGCAGCGTGACCGCCGCGTCGGCGCACGAGGCGCGCGGCTGGAAGATGCCCGGCAGCAGCTCGTCGAGCGTCGTCGCGCTGACCACGCGGTCGGCGAAGGTCAGCGCGCACGAGGTGCTGCGCGACGCGACGAAGTGCTGCCACAGCGCGGTGGCGAGCCCGGCGGCCGCCATCGGGAGCAGCAGCCAGCCGGCCGCCTGGCCACCCGGGCGCCGGCCGAGCAGCCACGCCAGCAGCGCCACCACGGCGATCGACAGGTAGATCATGCGTTGCAGGATGCACCAGGGGCAGGGCTGCATCTCGAACAGGTGCTGCGTCATCACCGCGAAGGCCACCACCCCCGCCGCGACGCCGGCAATCGCCAGCAGCAGCGCCTGACGGTTCAGGCGCGCGATCATGCCGCCCCCCAGGCGCTGCGCGCCCGCCCTCCGGGGGGGCACAGGCGGCTTCGGGGCGGCCGTGCGCCGCTCACGCGACCTCGGCGACCAGTTCGATCTCGACGCACGCGCCGAGCGGGATCTGTGCCACGCCGAAGGCGCTGCGCGCGTGCGCGCCGACGTCGGCGCCCAACACATCGACCAGCAGCTGCGAGCAGCCGTTGGTCACCAGGTGCTGCTCGGTGAAGCTGGGCGTGCTGTTGACCAGGCTCATCACCTTGACGATGCGTCGCACGCGCGCGAGGTCGCCCGCGGCGGCCTGCAAGGTGCCCAGCAGGTCGATCGCGACGGCCCGCGCGGCGGCCTGGCCTTCCGCGGTCGACATCGTCAGGCCAAGCTGGCCCACCCAGGGCTTGCCGTCCCGCTTGGCGATGTGACCCGACAGGTACACCAGCGGTCCGGTGCGCACGAAGGGCACGTAGGCGGCGGCGGGCACGGCCACGGGGGGCAGCGCGATGCCCAGGGCTTGCAGTCGTTCGGCGATGGTGCTCATGGGGATCGAATGCGATGCGCGCCGATCCTACACTGGGCCGATGGGAGGCGATGGCGAGGGCTCGGGCGCGCCGGCGGGCGCATGGCCCGTCGCCGGATGGGCCCTGGCCGCACTGTTCGGCGTGGCCGCGCAGCTCGCGCAGCCGGTGCCGTGGCCGCACGGCGTCAATCTGGCCCTGATCGCCGTGGCCGCGGCGGCCGGCATGGCGCCGCTGGCGGCATCGCGGCTGGGGTGGCGCGTACCGTGGCGGCTGGCCGTCGCGCTGGCCCTCGCGGCACTGGCGGCCGCGGCGGCCGGTTCGCGGGCACAGTGGCGCCTCGACGAACGGCTCGCGTCGTCACTCGAGGGGCAAGACCTGCGCCTCACGGGTGTGGTGGCCGACTTGCCGCGCGAGCTCCCGGACGGCGTGCGCTTCGCCTTCGAGGTCGAGAGTGCCACGCTCGGCGCGGCCGCCGTGCGCGTGCCGCCTCGCGTGTCGCTCGGCTGGTACCGCGGCTTCGAGGACGAGGTGCGGCTGGCCGAGCCCTTCACGGCCTTGCGCGCGGGGCAGCGCTGGCAGTTCACGGTGCGGCTGAAGCGCCCGCACGGGCTGCGCAATCCGCATGGGTTCGACTTCGAGCTGTGGGCGCTGGAGGAGGGCATCGGGGCCACCGGCCACGTGCGCGCCACCGCGCAGGCGCCGGCCCGCCTCCTGGACCACGCGGCGGCGCATCCGGTCGAGCGCGCCCGCCAGGCGATCCGCGATGCCATTGCGGCCCGCGTGCCGGACGCGCGCACCGCCGGGGTGCTGGCGGCACTGACGGTGGGCGACCAGGCCGCGATCGAGCGCGCCGACTGGGACCTGTTCCGCGACACCGGCATTGCCCACCTCGTCAGCATCAGCGGACTGCACGTGACGATGTTCGCCTGGCTCGCGGGCAGCCTTGCGTCAGGGCTCTGGCGCCGCAGCGCGTGGGCCGTGCACCGCCTGCCCGCGGTGCTGGCCGGCCGCTGGCTGGGCCTGGCCGCCGCGGTCGCCTATGCCTTGCTGGCGGGCTGGGGCCTGCCGGCGCAGCGCACGGTGGCGATGATCGCGGCCACCGTGCTGCTGGCGACGCTGGGCCTGCGCTGGCCCGCGCCGCTGGTGCTGCTGGTGGCGGCCGCCTGCGTCGTCGCGGGCGACCCCTGGGCACTGCTGGCACCCGGCTTCTGGCTGTCCTTCGTGGCGGTCGGCCTGCTGCTCGTGGCGGCGCCCGAGTCGCCGGCCGCACGCCGCGGCTGGCGCGCGGCGACGAAGGCCGGGCTGCGCAGCCAGGCCGTGGCCACCGTCGGCCTGGCGCCGCTGTCGCTGATGTTCTTCCAGCAGGTCTCGCTGGTGGGCGCACTGGCCAACCTGCTGGCCATCCCGCTGGTCACCTTGCTGGTCACGCCGCTGGCGCTGCTGGGCGTCGTGCTGCCGCCGTTGTGGAGCGTGGCCGGCGCTCTGGTGCAGGCACTCGTGGCAGCGCTGCAGGTGCTGGCGCAATGGTCCGGGGCGGTGTGGACGGCCGCCGCCGCGCCGCCCTGGGCACAGGCCGCGGCGCTGCTGGGCGGGGCGCTGGCCGTGCTGCCCCTGCCGCGATCGCTGCGCCTGCTCGCCGTGCCGCTGCTGCTGCCGCTGCTGTGGCCTTCGTCGGCGCGGCCGCCCGAAGGCCGTTTCGAGTTGCTGGCCGCCGATGTGGGGCAGGGCAGCGCGGTGGCCATCGTCACGCGCACGCACGTGCTGCTGCACGACGCCGGGCCGCAGTTCTCGCGCGACAGCGACGCCGGCACGCGCGTGCTGGTGCCGCTGCTGCGCGGCGAGGGCTGGACGCCGATCGATCTGCTGATGCTCAGCCACCGCGACAGCGACCATGTGGGCGGTGCGCCGGCGGTGATGGCCGCGCTGCCGGTGCGCGCCCTGTCGTCCTCGCTCGAGCCGCAGCACCCGCTGCGCGCGGGCCCCTGGCCGCACGGGCGTTGCGAGGCCGGGCAGGCCTGGACCTGGGACGGCGTGCAGTTCCGTGTGCTGCATCCGACGACGGGGGACCAGGGCTCGGCGTCCATGACGCCAAACGCGTTGTCGTGCGTGCTGCTGGTCAGCGATGCCCAGGGCCGACGGGCCTTGTTGACCGGGGACCTCGAGGCCGCACAGGAGGATCGCTTGGTGCGGGCCCTCGGCGCAGGCTTGCGCAGCGACGTGCTGCTGGTGCCGCACCACGGCAGCGCCACGTCGTCGAGCGAGGCCTGGCTCGATGCGGTGCAGCCGCGCCTGGCTGTGGTGCAGCACGGCTACCGCAACCGCTTCGGCCATCCGGCGCCCGCGGTCATGGCGCGCTATGCCGAGCGCGCGATCGCAGTCGTGCGCTCCGATCGCTGCGGAGCGTGGCGCTGGCGCTCCGACACGCCGCCGGGGGCACAGGCCTGCGAGCGCACGGCGGTGCCGCGATACTGGCAGGATCGGCCCTTCCCGCCATGATCCGCGTCGCGCTGCACCACACCACCCTCTACCGGTACGACCGCCCGGTGCGCCTGGGCCCGCAGACGGTGCGACTGCACCCGCGCGGCGAGACGGACGCGGCGGTGGCGGACTATCGGCTCGAGATCGCGCCGGCACCGCGCGAACTGCGCTGGCAGCGCGACGCGAACGGCAACCGCGTCGCGGTGTTCGTGATCGAGGGCGTCACGAACACCTTGCGCGTCGACGTCTCGCTCGAGGCGGTGCTGCAGGCACGGCCGCGCGACCCGGTCGACGTGGCACCCTGGCCGCTGCCGGACGAACCGTCGCTGGCGCCACTCCTGGCGCCCTACCGGGGTGGCGCCGTCGCGGCGCCACGATTGGAAGCCTGGCTGTCGGGTGGCAAGCACGAGGGGGCCACGGCGCTGCAGGTGGCGCTGGCGCTGAACCGACGCCAGCACCGGGAGATTGCCTACAACACCCGCATGGAAGCGGGCGTGCTGCACCCGGACGAGACCTTGCGCGGGGCGCGCGGGTCGTGTCGCGACAGTGCCTGGCTGCTGGTGCAGGCGCTGCGGCGCCTCGGCTACGCGGCGCGGTTCGTCTCGGGCTACCTGATCGAGCCCGACGCGCTCGCCTCCGACGGATCGCTCGACCATGTGGAGTTGCACGCCTGGTGCGAGCTGCACCTGCCCGGCCTCGGCTGGGTGGGGCTCGAGCCGACCACCGGCGGCCTCACCGGCGACGGGCACATCGCGCTGGCGTGTGCCGCGGACCCGGCGGGGGCGGCACCGCTCGAGGGCCTGGTCGACGAGTGCGAGGTGGCGCTCGAGCACACCGTGACGGTGTCCCGTCGTGCTGCGGCCCCGCGCATGGAACGAGTTTTGCAAGGAGACCGGTCGATGGTTCCCGCCCGCTTCGACGAGATGTACCGCGCCTACGGCGAGACGCGCGACCACTGCCGCGCCTACGCCGCGTGGCTGGCCGAGCAGCCGGCCGACGTGATGCAGGCCCGCCGCGCCGAGGCCGAGCTGATCTTCCGCCGCGTGGGCATCACCTTCGCCGTCTACGGCGCGAAGGACGAGGAGCGCGCCGGCACCGAGCGCCTGATCCCCTTCGACCTGATCCCGCGCATCATCCCGGCGAGCGAGTGGCGCGAACTGCAGCGGGGCCTGGTGCAGCGCGTGACGGCGCTCAATCGCTTCGTCGAGGACGTCTATCACCGGCAGGAGATCCTCAAGGCCGGCGTGGTCCCGGCCGAGCAGGTGGTGCACAACGCGCAGTTCCGCCCGGAAATGGTCGGGCTCGCCGTGCCCGGCGGCACCTACTCGCACATCGCCGGCATCGACATCGTGCGTGCGGCCCGGCCCGACGGCAGCGGCACCTACTACGTGCTGGAGGACAACCTGCGCGTGCCCAGCGGGGTGAGCTACATGCTCGAGAACCGCAAGATGATGATGCGCCTGTTCCCGGATCTGTTCGCACGCCAGAGGGTGGCGCCGGTGGCGCATTACCCGGACCTGCTGCTCGACACGCTGCGCTCGGTGTCGCCGGCCTCGGCCAACGACCCGACGGTGGTGGTGCTGACCCCCGGCATGCACAACAGCGCCTACTTCGAGCACGCCTTCCTGGCGCAGCAGATGGGCGTCGAGCTGGTGGAAGGGCAGGACCTGTTCGTGCGCGACGGTTTCGTCTTCATGCGCACGACGCGGGGCCCGAAGCGGGTGGACGTGATCTATCGCCGCGTCGACGACGACTTCCTCGACCCGCAGGCCTTCCGGCCCGACAGCACGCTCGGCTGCGCCGGCCTGCTCGACGTCTACCGGGCCGGCAACGTGACGCTGGCCAACGCCATCGGCACCGGCGTGGCCGACGACAAGAGCATCTATCCCTACGTGCCGAAGATGATCGAGTTCTATCTCGGCGAGAAGCCGCTGCTCGAGAACGTGCCGACCTGGCTGTGCCGGGAGCCCGGCGACCTCGCCTACGTGCTCGACCACCTCGGCGAACTGGTGGTCAAGGAGGTGCACGGCGCCGGCGGATACGGCATGCTCGTCGGCCCTGCGGCCACGCGAGCCGAGATCGAGGCCTTCCGCGCCGCGCTGCAGGCCAGCCCGGCCAACTACATCGCCCAGCCCACGCTGTCGCTGTCGACCTGTCCGACCTTCGTCGAGAGCGGCATCGCGCCGCGCCACATCGACTTGCGGCCCTACGTGCTGTCGGGGCGCACGGTGCAGACGGTGCCCGGCGGCCTGACGCGCGTGGCGCTGAAGGAAGGCTCGCTGGTGGTCAACTCGTCGCAAGGCGGGGGCACCAAGGACACCTGGGTGCTGGAAGCCTGAGAGGACGCGCGAACATGCTGTCACGCACTGCCGACCACCTGTACTGGATGGCGCGCTACATGGAGCGCGCCGAGAACACCGCGCGCATGCTCGACGTCAACTACCAGATGTCGCTGCTGCCCCAGTCGGCCGAGCAGGCCGAGCAGGCGTGGCGTGGCGTGCTGGGCATCTCCGAGCTGACGGTGCCGTTCCGGGCGCGGTACCCGGCGTTCGAGGGGCGCCACGTCATGCACTTCATGGTGCGCGACGCGGGCAACCCCTCGTCGATCGTCTCGTGCATTGCGGCGGCACGGGAAAACGCGCGCGCGGTGCGCGGCACGCTCACTACCGAGGTGTGGGAGACGCAGAACCAGACCTGGCTCGAGTTCGACCGCCTGCTCGAGCGCAACGACCTGCAGCGCGACCCGAGCAGCCTGTTCGAGTGGGTCAAGTTCCGCTCGCACCTGTCGCGCGGGGTCACCGTGGGCACGATGCTGCAGGACGAGGCGCTCAACTTCATCCGCGTCGGCACCTTCCTGGAGCGCGCCGACAACACCGCGCGCCTGCTCGACGTGAAGTTCCAGAGCCTGGCCGGCGACTACTTCGGCCCGCGCGGCCAGATCCAGGCACGGGAGTCGCAGGAGGTGGACTTCTACCACTGGAGCGCAGTGCTGCGCTCGGTGTCCGGCTTCGAGGTCTACCGCAAGGTCTACCGCAACGTGATCCGGCCCGACAAGGTGGCCGAGCTGCTGATCCTGCGCCCGGACATGCCGCGCTCGCTGGCCAGCTGCATGAACGAAGTGGTGGCCAATCTGCGCCAGGTGGCCAACGCACAGTCGGTGGAAACCCTGAGACGTGCAGGGCGCCTGCAGAGCGACCTGCAGTACGGCCGCATCGACGAGATCCTGGCCACAGGCCTGCACGCCTACCTGACGCAGTTTCTCGACCGCGCGGCGGACCTGGGGGTGGGCATCAGCCGGGATTTCCTGGTGCCGATGGCGGCGTGAT
>DASTJE010000226.1:0-10484 GCA_035716845.1 Burkholderiaceae bacterium | reverse complement strand
CATGTCGGGCGCGGCGAGCTGGCGGCGCTCGGCGTCGAGCCGGTCGCGGCGGGCGTTGAGCTGCCGGCGCTGGTCGTCGATGTTGCGGCTTTCGGCCGCCAGGAGCTGGATCTGCTGCTGGACCCCGGCCACCGCGTTGCGCTGCTCGTTGCTGGCGGACTGCGCCGCGCGCAGCGCGTCCTCCAGGGTGGGCAGGTGGCCCGACTGCTCCTCGGCCTGGGCGGTGAGCACCTCGCTCTGCTCCTCGGCCATCTCGATCTGGGCGGCGATCTGCTCCAGCTCGACCGCGGCCTCGGTCCGGCGGTCGCTCCACTGCGCCGTCTGCGCCTGCAGCTCGAGCAGCCGCTGCTCGATGCGCCGGCGCCCCTCGACCACGTAGCGGATGCGCTCCTCGAGCCGGCTCACCTCGAGCGAGGCCTCGGCGAGCGCACCCTGCGCGGCGTGCAGCGCGTCGCTGGCCGCGTAGTGGGCCTGGCGGATCTCCTCGAGCTCGGCCTCGCCGTGGCGCAGCTCGGCGAGCCGCGCCTCCAGCGCGTTGGTGGCCGCGAGCACCTCCTGCCTCACGCGCGCCTCCTCGGTGGCCGCGTCGCGGTGCTTGAGGAACCACAGCTGGTGCAGCTTGAGCGTGCCCGCCTCCTGCAGGCCGCGGTACTGCGAGGCGACCTCGGCCTGCTTCTCCAGCTTGTCGAGGTTGCTGTTCAGCTCGCGCAGGATGTCCTCGACGCGCGTCAGGTTCTCGCGCGTGTCCTTCAGCCGCGCCTCGGTCTCGCGGCGGCGTTCCTTGTACTTCGACACGCCGGCGGCTTCCTCGAGGAACAGGCGCAGCTCCTCGGGCTTGCTCTCGATGATGCGGCTGATGGTGCCCTGGCCGATGATGGCGTAGGCGCGCGGCCCGAGGCCGGTGCCGAGGAACACGTCCTGCACGTCGCGCCGGCGCACCGGCTGGTTGTTGATGAAGTAGCTCGAGGTGCCGTCGCGCGTGAGCACGCGCTTGACGGCGATCTCGCCGAACTGGTTCCACTGGCCGCCCGCGCGCGCCAGCGTGTTGTCGAACACCAGCTCCACGCTGGCGCGGCTGGCAGGCTTGCGCTGGCCGCTGCCGTTGAAGATGACGTCCTGCATCGACTCGCCGCGCAGCTCGCTGGCCTTGCTCTCGCCCAGCACCCAGCGCACCGCGTCGATGATGTTGGACTTGCCGCAGCCGTTGGGCCCGACCACGCCGACCAGCTGCCCGGGCAGCTGGAAGGTGGTGGGCTCGGCGAAGGACTTGAACCCGGAGAGCTTGATCGAGGTGAGACGCATCGGCGGCAGGGCCTGAAACGCGCAACGCCGACGGATCCGTCGGCGTTGCCAAGTGCTTGATTTTGAAAGGTATTTTCGGCCACCCCGGAGGCGCCGGACAGCCCGGATGATAGCATCGCGGCCTCTCTGATCCGGCCATCGCGCCCCCCGCAATCCCCATGCCCAAGATCGCCGTCGGCACCCGTGCCCAGCCGGCCGTGCCGCCCTCCGCCCCGAGCCGCCGGCTCGACGTGTTCCCCAACCCCGCCCCCGAGCGCGACTACGTGATCCGCTTCGAGGTGCCGGAGTTCACGTGCCTGTGCCCGCTCACCGGCCAGCCCGACTTCGCGCACTTCACGATCGAGGTCATCGCCGACAGGCACTGCGTCGAGACCAAGAGCCTGAAGCAGTACTTCTGGAGCTACCGCAACGAGGGCGCCTTCCACGAGAAGGTCACCAACGCCATCCTGTCGGACCTGGTGGCGGCGATCAAGCCGCGCTTCGCGCGCATCCATGCCGACTGGTTCGTGCGCGGCGGCATCCGCACCTACGTGACGGCGGAGCACCGCAAGAAGGGCTGGAAGCCGGCGCCGCGCGTGGACCTGCCCAAGAGCGAATGAGCACCTCGTCTTGAACCGCGACGCGCCCGAGGTGGGCCACCCGTCGTGGCAGAAGTTCCGTGTCGACGTGCGTGCGAGCCCGATCGACGGCCACGGCGTGTTCGCGGTCGAGCCGATCCCGCCGCAGGTCAAGATCGGCGAGATCCGCGGCGAGGCCATCTCGGTGGACGAGGCGCGCATCCGCGCCACGCGCCACGAGCGCATCATGATCGTCGAGCTGTCGCGCCGGCGCGCCATCGACTTCACGAAGTCGAGCGACCCGATGCGCTTCACCAACCACAGCTGCCGCCCCAACGCCCGGCTGTGCACCGACCATGGCCGCGTCGAGTTCTACGCGCTGCAAAGCCCGATCGCGCCCGGCGACGAGATCACCGTCGACTACGGCGAGACGCATCACGCCGGCACGCTCGCCTGCCGCTGCGGCGCGCCGGGCTGCCGCGGCGCGTTGTGACGCGCTGCCGATAATCCGGCCCATGAACCCGCTGCTCGGCCGCCTGCACCCGTACCCGTTCGAGCGCCTGCGCGAGCTCACCGCCGACATCGTGCCCTCGAAGGCGCACCGGCCGATCTCGCTGGGCATCGGCGAACCCAAGCACGCGACACCACCGCTGATCGAGGAGGCGATCCGCCGCTCGCTCGCCGGCCTGTCGGTGTATCCGGCGACCGCCGGCGACCCCAAGCTGCGCGAGGCCTGCGCGGGCTGGATGCTGCGCCGCTACGGTGTGGCGCTCGACCCGGCGATGCAGGTGCTGCCGGTCAACGGCACGCGCGAGGCGCTGTTCGCGCTGGCGCAGACGGTGATCGACCCGACGCGACCGGGCGCCACCGTGGTGTGCCCGAATCCGTTCTACCAGATCTACGAGGGCGCGGCCCTGCTCGGCGGCGCGCACACGGCCTTCGCCAACAGCGACCCGGCGCGCAACTTCGCGCCCGACTGGTCGGCGATCGACGAGGCGACGTGGGCCCGCGCGCAGCTCGTCTACGTCTGCTCGCCGGGCAACCCCACCGGCGCGGTGATGCCCTTGCACGAGTGGCGCACGCTGTTCGAGCTGTCGGACCGCCACGGCTTCGTCATCGCCAGTGACGAGTGCTACTCCGAGATCTGGTTCGGCGACGAGCCGCCGCTCGGCGGCCTCGAGGCCGCGATGCGGCTGGGGCGCCACGACTTCCGGCGCCTGGTGATGCTGACCAGCCTGTCCAAGCGCAGCAACGTGCCGGGCATGCGCTCGGGCTTCGTCGCCGGCGATGCGTCGATCCTCAGGAGCTTCCTGCTCTACCGCACCTACCACGGCAGCGCGATGAGCCCGGTGGTGCAGGCCGCCAGCATCGCGGCCTGGAACGACGAGGCGCATGTGGAGGCCAACCGCGCGCTGTACCGCGCGAAGTTCGACCGCGTGGCGCCACTGCTGGCCGACGTGCTCGACGTGGCGCTGCCCGACGCGGCGTTCTACCTCTGGGCCGGCGTCCCGGGTGGGGACGATGTGGCCTTCGCGCGCGGCCTGCTCGCTCAATACAATGTGGCCGTCCTGCCCGGCAGCCTGCTCGCCCGCGAGGCGCATGGCGTCAACCCGGGCGCCGGCCGCATCCGCATGGCGCTGGTGGCCGGCGTCGACGAGTGCGTCGAGGCCGCCGAGCGCATCGTCGCCTACACCCGAACCCTCTGAAGCCCCGCCCATGAGCCAAGACCTGCAAGCCACCATCGACCGTGCCTGGGATCAGCGCACGCAGGCCGATGCCCTGAACGCCCCTGCCGTGCGCGAGGCCGTCGAGCACGTGATCGCCGACCTCAACGCCGGCCGGCTGCGGGTGGCCGAGCGCCAGGGGGTGGGCCAGTGGAGCGTCAACCAGTGGGTCAAGAAGGCGGTGCTGCTGTCCTTCCGGCTCAACGACAACCGCGTGATGCGCGCCGGCGACCTGAGCTTCTTCGACAAGGTGGACACCAAGTTCGCCCACGTCAGCGAGGAGGCGATGCGCGAGACCGGCATCCGCGTGGTGCCGCCGGCGGTGGCCCGGCGCGGCAGCTACATCGCGCGCAACGTGGTGCTGATGCCCAGCTACGTCAACATCGGCGCCTACGTCGACGAGAGCACGATGGTCGACACCTGGGCCACCGTCGGCTCCTGCGCGCAGATCGGCAAGCACGTGCACCTGTCGGGCGGCGTGGGCATCGGCGGCGTGCTCGAGCCGCTGCAGGCCAACCCGACCATCATCGAGGACAACTGCTTCATCGGCGCGCGCAGCGAGATCGTCGAGGGCGTGATCGTCGAGGAGAACTCGGTGATCTCGATGGGCGTGTACATCGGCCAGAGCACCAAGATCTACGACCGCGCCACCGGCGAGGTGATCTACGGCCGCGTGCCGGCCGGATCGGTCGTGGTTTCCGGTAATTTGCCCAGCGCCGACGGCAAGTATTCGTTGTACTGTGCGGTGATCGTCAAGAAGGTCGATGCGCAGACGCGCGCCAAGACCAGCATCAACGAACTGCTGCGCGCCTGAGGCAGGCCGCGCGGCCCGAGCAGGAGTCCGGGGAATGAGCAATGGCGGCGGCAACATGGAGCGCGTGCTGCGCTTGATGGCGGAGAAGAACGCCTCGGACGTCTACCTGTCGGCCAACACGCCGATCCTCATCAAGATCAACGGCCAGATCCTGCAACTGTCGGACCAGCCGCTGTCGCACGCCCAGCCGCGCCAGCTGCTCGCCGAACTGCTGACGCCGCAGCAGCTCGAGGAGCTCGACGACACCGGCGAGCTCAACGTGGGCGTGGGCATCTCCAAGGTGGGCAGCTTCCGGCTCTCGGCCTTCCGCCAGCGCGGTTCGATCGCCGCGGTGTTCCGCTGCATCCCCTTCGTGATCCCGACGCTCGAGTCGCTCAACGTGCCCGAGATCCTGAAGGAGCTCGTGCTCGAGAAGCGCGGCCTGATCCTCATGGTGGGCGCCACCGGCACCGGCAAGAGCACCACGCTGGCGTCGATGCTGGAGCACCGCAACCAGCAGCTCACCGGCCACATCCTCACCATCGAGGACCCGATCGAGTTCCTGTTCACCAACAAGAAGTCGGTGGTCAACCAGCGCGAGGTCGGGCGCGACACCAACAGCCTGCAGATCGCGCTCAAGAACGCGCTGCGCCAGGCGCCCGACTGCATCCTGATCGGCGAGATCCGCGACCGCGAGACGATGACCTCGGCCATCTCCTATTCGCTGTCGGGCCACCTGGTGCTGGCCACCATGCACGCCAACAACAGCTACCACGCGCTGGGCCGCATCCTGTCGTTCTACACGCCCGAGTCACGCCCGGCGCTGCTGTCGGACCTCGCCTCCGGTCTGCGCGCCATCGTGTCGCAGCGCCTGGTGCGCGCGGCCGCCGGCGGGCGCCGCCCCGCCGCCGAAGTGCTGATCAACACCAAGCTGGTCGCCGAGCTGATCGAGCAGGGCGACCTCTCCGGCGTCAAGGAGGCGATGGAGAAGTCGCTGGCCGAGGGTTCGCAGACCTTCGAGCACGACCTGGCGCGCCTCATCACCGAGGGCGCGATCACGCGCGAGGAAGGCCTGGCCTTCGCCGATTCGCCGACCAACCTGCTTTGGCGGCTGCAGAACGAGACCGCGCCGGTGTCGCGCCAGCCGCCCAAGAACGAGGACCCGGACCCGTCGCTGTTCACCGACATCGTGCTCGACGTGCGGCCCGAGGAAACCAAGATCACGACCAACTTCGGCCGGTTGGTCTAGCCCAACCCCGAAGCGGTACCGCCGCTCCTCTCGAGGGGGCGCCACCGGCGGCCTGGCCGATCCCGTTGCGCGGCGTCCACTCGGTACCATTGGCGCGTAAGCGCATCGATGCCCATGAACACCGCCCTCCAACTGGCCGAAGCGCTGATCGCGCGACCCTCCGTCACGCCCGAGGACGGCGGCTGCCAGACCCTGATCGCCGAACGCCTCGCGGCCTGCGGCTTCGGCTGCGAGAGCCTCGTGCGCGGCCCGGAGGCCTTCCGCGTCACCAACCTGTGGGCTCTGCACCGCGGCACGCGACCCGGCCCCACGCTGGCCTTCGCCGGCCACACCGACGTGGTGCCGACCGGACCGCTCGCGCAATGGTCGAGCGACCCCTTCGTGCCCACGCACCGCGGCGGCAAGCTCTACGGCCGCGGCGCCGCCGACATGAAGTCCTCGATCGCCGCCATGGTGGTGGCCGCCGAGGCCTTCGTCGCCGAGCATCCCGGCCACGCCGGCGCCATCGCCTTCCTCATCACCAGCGACGAGGAGGGCCCCTCGGTCGACGGCACGGTGCGCCTGGTCGAGTGGCTGCGCGAGCGCGGCGAACGCCTGGACATGTGCATCGTCGGCGAGCCGACCTCGGTGCATGCGCTGGGCGACACGATCAAGAACGGCCGTCGCGGCACGCTGTCGGGCAGGCTCACCGTCAAGGGCATCCAGGGCCACGTGGCCTACCCGCAGCTCGCGCGCAACCCGGTGCACCAGTTCGCACCCGCGCTGGCCGAGCTGGCGGCCACGCAGTGGGACCGCGGCAACGCCCACTTCCCGCCCACCACCTTCCAGGTGTCGAACCTGCACGCCGGCACCGGGGCGGGCAACGTGATCCCGGGCGAGGCGGTGGTCGACTTCAACTTCCGTTTCTCCACCGAGAGCACGGCCGAGGGCCTGCAGCAGCGCGTGCACGCCCTGCTCGACCGCCACGGCCTGCAGTACACGCTCGACTGGACGCTGGGCGGCCAGCCCTTCCTGACCACGCCCGGCTCGCTCACCGAGGCGGTGAGCGCGGCGATCCTCGCCGAGACGGGCGTGCACACCGAGCTCAGCACCACCGGCGGCACCAGCGACGGACGCTTCATCGCCGCGATCTGCCCGCAGGTGATCGAGCTCGGGCCCATCAACGCCAGCATCCACAAGATCGACGAGCACGTCGAGGCGGCCGACGTGGACCGCCTGGCCGCGATCTACCGCAGGGTGTTGGAGAATCTGCTGCTGTGAAACTGATCGACTGCATCGAGCAGCAAAGCGCCCGCCTCGCCCAGGCGGGCGTTTCGTTTGGGCACGGCACCACCAACGCCTTCGACGAGGCGGTATGGCTGGCGCTGTGGCGCCTGGGCCTGCCGCTGGACGACCTGGACGGCGTGTCCGCACGCGAGCTGACGCGCCAGGAGGTGCAACGCATCGAGGCCCTGGTCGACGAGCGCATCGCCACGCGCAAGCCCGCGGCCTACCTCACGCGCGAGGCCTGGCTGCAGGGCGTGCCCTTCACGGTGGACGAGCGCGTCATCGTGCCGCGCTCGCTGATCGCCGAACTGATCGCCGACGGCACGCTCGACGCCTGGCTCAGCGACCGCACGCGCCACGTGCTCGACCTGTGCACCGGCAACGGCAGCCTCGCCGTGCTGGCCGCGCTGGCCTGGCCCGAGGTGCAGGTGGATGCGGCCGATCTAAGCGCCGACGCGCTGGCGGTGGCGCGCCTGAATGTGCAGCGCCATGGCCTCGCGGACCGCATCACGCTGCACCAGGGCGACGGCCTCGACGCGGTGCGCGGCAAGCGCTACGACCTGATCCTGTGCAACCCGCCGTACGTGAACGCCGCCTCGATGACCGCCCTGCCGGCCGAGTTCCGCGCCGAGCCCGCGCTGGCGCTGGCCGGCGGCGCCGACGGCATGGATTTCGTCCGCCCGCTGCTGGCGCACGCGCGCGAGGCGCTGGCCGACGGCGGCGTGCTGGTGCTGGAGATCGGCCACGAGGCGGCACACTTCGAGGCGGCCTTTCCCGACCTCGAGTTCGCCTGGCTGCCCACGCACGGCACCGAGGACCAGGTGGTGCTGATCACGCGCGAGCAACTTGCCTCGGCATGATCACCGTCCGCAACGTCACGCTGCGCCGCGGCGCGAAGGTCGTGCTCGAGGGCGCGAGCTTCACGCTCAACCCGGGCGAGAAGGCCGGCCTGGTGGGCCGCAACGGTGCCGGCAAGTCGAGCCTGTTCGCGCTTCTGACCGGCCGCCTGCAGGCCGACGCCGGCGACGTGGACATGCCGCCGCGCTGGCGCATCGGCGAGGTGGCGCAGCACATGCCCGAGACCGACCAGGGCGCCACCGACTTCGTGCTCGACGGCGACCTGCCGCTGGTGGTGGCCCGGGCCGAACTCGCGGCCGCCGAGGCCGCCCACGACGGCGAGGCCATGGCCCATGCCCATGTGGCGCTGGAGGAGGCCGGCGCCTTCGACGCGCGCCCGCGCGCTCAGGCCCTGCTGCTGGGCCTGGGCTTCCGCAGCGACCAGCTCGACGCGCCGGTGGACAGCTTCTCCGGCGGCTGGCGCATGCGCTTGCAGCTCGCGCGCGCACTGATGTGCCCGGCCGACCTGCTGCTGCTCGACGAACCCACCAACCACCTCGACCTCGATGCCCTGGTGTGGCTGGAGTCGTGGTTGCAGCGCTTCGCCGGCACGCTGGTGGTGATCAGCCACGACCGCGAGTTCCTCGACGCGGTGACGCAGGTGACGCTGCACGTGGACCGCCAGGCGGTCACCCGCTACGGCGCGAACTACTCGGGCTTCGAGGCCATGCGCGCCGAGCGCATCGGGCAGCAGCAGGCGGCGTTCGCCAAGCAGCAGGAACGCATCGCGCACCTGCAGAAGTTCATCGACCGCTTCAAGGCGAAGGCAACGAAGGCCAAGCAGGCGCAAAGCCGCGTCAAGGCGCTGGCGCGCATGGAGAAGCTCGCGCCGGTGCTCACCGAAAGCGACTTCGATTTCGAGTTCCGCGAGCCGGCCAACGTGCCCAACCCGATGCTCTCGTTCCGCGATGTCTCTTGCGGCTACGGCGAGAGAATCATCGTGCGCGGCATCGACAAGACGGTGCTCGCGGGCCAGCGCATCGGCATCCTGGGCGCCAACGGCCAGGGCAAGTCCACGCTGGTCAAGACGATCGCGCGCGCGCTGCCCGCGCTGGGCGGCACGATCACCGGGGGCAAAGGGCTGGCGATCGGCTACTTCGCGCAGCAGGAACTCGATCTGCTCAGCGAGGACGACACGCCGCTGCAGCGCATGGTGCGCCTGGCGCGCGAGGTGAGCCCGAACGCGAAGGAGCAGGAACTGCGCAACTTCCTCGGCCAGTTCCGCTTCGAGGGCGACATGGTGCACCAGACCGTGGGCACGCTCTCCGGCGGCGAGCGCGCGCGCCTGGTGCTGGCCACCATCGTCTGGCAGCGCCCAAACCTGCTGCTGCTCGACGAGCCCACCAACCACCTCGACCTCGCCACGCGCGAGGCGCTGTCGATCGCGCTCAACGAGTTCGAGGGCACCGTGATGCTGGTGAGCCACGACCGCGCGCTGCTGCGCGAGGTGTGCGACGAGTTCTGGCTGGTGGCCCAGGGCCGCGTGCAGCCCTTCGACGGCGACCTCGACGACTACCAGCGTTGGCTGCTCGACGTCGCGCGCGCCGCGCAGCGCGGCGCCCCGCCGCCGCCCCTGCCCTCGCTGCTCGGCCCTGCGGACGAACCGGCTGCGCCGGCGCCTGCAGCCCGCGCCGCGCCGGTGGCCCCGCCGCCCGCCTCGCGCGACGCGCGCACTGCCGCCAAGCAGGCCCGCGCCGAGCGCGCGAGCCGCACGCGGCCGCTGCGCGTGGAGGTGCAGCAGATCGACAGGCGCCTGGAGGCGCTGGCCGCCGAGCGCACCGAGGTCGAGGCTCAACTGGCCGGCGGCACCCTGCCCGGCAGCGCGATCGCCGACGCCGGGCGGCGCCTGGCGCACGTCAATGCCGAGGTGGCGGTGCTGGAGGAACGCTGGCTCGAACTGCAGTCGCAGATCGAGGCCATCGAGGCCGAGGCCTGAACCCGGCGGCGGATCGCGCAGCGCTCAGCGCTCGCGCCCGGCGCGGCGCAGCACCTGCGTGACCGGCTCCACCAGGTACTGCAGCGGCGTGCGTTCCTCGCCCTTGATGTAGACCTCGGCGGGCATGCCGGCCTGCAGCTTGAGATCGCCCGCGGCGGCGAGCGCCGCGCCGTCGGCCTCGACCAGCGCGGTGTAGAACGGCGCCCCGGTGTTGCGGTCGACCAGGCGGTCCGGCGACACGTAGAACACATTGCCGGCCACCAGCTGGGTGGTGCGGTACTTGAAGGCGGTGAAGCGGATCTCGGCCGCCTGGCCCCGCGTGACGCGGCTCACGTCCTCGGTGCGGATGCGCGCCTCGACCATCAGGCGCGGGTCGGCGGGCACGATGTCGGCGATCGGCTCGCGCGGCGCCACCACCGCGCCCGGCGCGGTGAAGCGCAGGTTCATCACCTCGCCCGTGACCGGCGCGGCGATCACCTGGCGCTGCGAGGCGTCGACCGTCTTGCGCTGCTCCTGCTGGATCTCCGACAGGCGCGAGCTGGTGACCTTGAGCTGGTCGCTGGCCTGCTGGCGGTACTCGCTCTCCAGCCCCTTGATGCGCAGGTCGTTGTCGATCAGCCGCTGCTCGGCGCGCGCCAGCTCGCTGCGCCGCTCCTCGAGCTTGACGCCGTAGTCGGCCACCGTGGCCTCGAGCTGCGAGATGCGCGTGGCCGAGATGTAGCCGTCCTTGAGCAGGCCGCGGTTCGTCTCCAGCTCGGCC
>DASTJE010000225.1:0-10984 GCA_035716845.1 Burkholderiaceae bacterium | reverse complement strand
CTTGGCGATGATGGCCTCGAGCATCTGCACGTGCTCGCTCTCCTCCTCGCGCAGCTCCTCGAACAGGGCCTTCACCTCGGGGTGGGTCACGTAGCGCAGCGCGCGGTCGTAGAAGTCGTGCGCCTTGCGCTCCGACGACAGGGCGATCAGGTACGCGTCCAGCGGCGACATGTTGCGCGTGGGGGCGGCCACGTCGGGCGCCTCCACGTCGAAGATGTCGTCGAGCTTGACGCGCGGCCGCTCGTCGCCGAACAGCGCCAGCCGGCGCTCGGCGAGCTGCTCGCCGTGCTTGCTTTCGTTGACGGCCATCGACTGGAACACCGATGCCGCGTCGCCCGCATAGCCCGTGCCGAGCTGCTGGGCGAACAGCACGTAGCGCTTGTGCGCCTCCACCTCGATCAGGGTGGCGAGGTCGAGCGCGTCCATCAGCGACAGCTTGGAAAAATCGACTCGTGTCGACATGGTGCCTCCAGGTGCTAGCGGTCTGGCCCCGACGCGCACCGCGCAGGGGGGGCGGGGTGGCGAGAGCGATCTCGCCGGTGGGCACGCTAGCACCGCGGCGCCGGCGGCGGTCTACGCTGGATCAAACCGCGGGCAGGTGGGCCGCGGGCGCCTCGAACACGTCCCGGTAGGAGACGTAGGTGGTGGTCAGCATCCAGGGCACCAGCAGCAGCCAGCCCAGGTGCTCGGGCAGGGTGGCGGTGGCGGCCAGCAGCAGTTGCACCACCGCGTAGAGCAGGAAGGTCAGGCCGTTGTCGCGCACCGCCACCAGGCTGGCGCGCATGGCGGCCTGCGGCGTGGCGCCGCGCAGCACCACCAGCGCCGGCGCAAACCACAGCGCGGCCGACACCAGCAGGCTGAAGGCGAGCAGCAGCAGCAGGGCCAGCATGCCGCGGCCCAGTTGCGCGCGCGCCAGCAGGCTCTCGGGCGGGTCCACGCCCACGGCGCCGAGCTGCGCGCCCAGTCCGAGCACCTGGCCGACGGCGGCGATCAGCAGCGCGCTGGCCACCAGCACCGCGCCCAGCACCGCCAGCGGCCGCCAGTGCGGCGCGCGGGTGCCGGCCAGCAGCCCGCGCAGCCCCGGCGCGGTGCCGTGCAGGCGGGCCTCGTGGGCCAGGTGGGCCCAGCCGCCCAGCACCAGCGGGGTGGCGGCCAGCGTGGCCAGCGTGCCCACCCACGGCAGCCGGCCCAGCGCGTCCAGCGCGGCCATCACCACCACGCCCAGCAGGCCCCAGCGCAGCGGGTGGCGCCACAGCAGCAGGGCGGCATCGGCCCACCAGCCGGCCGAGCGGCCAGGGTCGATGGCGTCGTGCGTGAGCGGGTCGTGGCGGCTCACGTCGTGCCGCGCCACGCGCCCCACGCCAGGCTGGCCCAGCCCAGGAGCCACAGCACGCCGCCCACGGGGGTGACGGCGCCCAGCCAGCGCGTGCCCGTCAGGGCGAGCAGGTAGAGGCTGCCCGAGAACAGCACCGTGCCGGCCACGAAGAGCCAACCGCTGGCCGCGATGGCGCTGCTGCCCGGCCAGCGCGTACCGGCCCAGGCCACCGCCAGCAGCGCCAGCGCGTGATAGAACTGGTAGCGCACGCCCACCTCGTAGACGGCCAGCAGGTCGGGCGCCAGGCGGGCCTTGAGCGCGTGCGCACCGAAGGCGCCCAGCGCCACCGCCAACCCGGCGCTGGCCGAACCGAGCGCAAAGAACAGTCGTTCCATCGCCGCTATTCTGCGCGGACCATGCCACAGACCCATCCCCCCAAGCTCTTCACCCCATTCGCGATCGGGCCGCTCGCGCTGCCCAACCGCATCGTCATCGCCCCCATGTGCCAGTACTCGGCCGTGGACGGCTCGGCCACCGACTGGCACCTGATCCACCTCGGCCATCTGGCGCTGTCGGGCGCCGGGCTGCTGATCCTGGAGGCCACCGGCGTGGAGGCCGACGGCCGCATCACGCCGGGCTGCCTGGGGCTGTACTCGGAGGCCAACGAGCGCGCCCTGGGCCGCGTGCTCGAGGGTGTGCGCGCGCATTCGCCGATGCCGCTGGCGATCCAGCTCGCGCATGCGGGGCGCAAGGCCTCGAGCCGGGCACCCTGGGCGCTGGGCGGGCAGATCCGCCCCGACGAGCCGGGCGGCTGGCAGGCCTGGGCGCCCTCGGCGCTGCCGCAGCTGCCGGGCGAGCAGGCGCCCACCGCGCTCGACGCGGCGGGGCTGGCGCGCATCCGCGAGGCCTTCGCGCAGGCGGCGCGGCGCGCCGGGCGCCTGGGTTTGCAGGGCATCGAGATCCACGCCGCGCACGGCTACCTGCTGCACCAGTTCCTGTCGCCGCTGTCCAACCAGCGCAGCGACGCCTACGGCGGCTCGCTCGACAACCGCATGCGCTATCCGATGGAAGTGTTTCGCGCCGTGCGCGAGGCCTTCCCGGCCGAGCGGCCGGTGTGGGTGCGCGTGTCGGCCACGGATTGGGTGGACGGCGGCTGGGACGTGCCGAGCACGATCGCCTTCGCGCAGGCGCTGCAGGCCGAGGGCTGCGCGGCCATCCACGTCAGCAGCTCGGGCGTGTCGCCGCTGCAGAAGATCCCGGTGGGCCCGGGCTTCCAGGTGCCGCTGGCCGAGCAGGTCAAGGCGGCCGTGAACGTGCCGGTGATCGCCGTGGGCCTGATCACCGAGCCCGAGCAGGCCGAGGCCGTCGTGGCCGAGGGCCGGGCCGACGCGGTGGCGCTGGCGCGCGCCATGCTGTACGACCCGCGCTGGCCCTGGCACGCCGCCGCGGCGCTGGGCGCGCAGGTCACGGCGCCGCCGCAGTACTGGCGTGCGCAGCCGCGCGAGCACAAGCACCTGTTCGCCGGGCTGCAGTTCGGGGCGCGCTGAACGCCGGCTTCGATGCGGCCGCGTTGAGCCCGCTCCTTGCCGCTGCGGCCGGGCGGCATTACAAGGGACGCATGCCGCGCTGGCCGTTGATCCTCCTGTCGCTCGGCGCGCTGCCCTGGGTGGCGGCCGCGCAGCCCGAGGCGAACTCGCGCGGGGCGCTGCTGTATGCCACGCATTGCGGTGCCTGCCACGACCGCCAGGTGCACTGGCGGCGCCAGCGCCTGGTGACCGACTGGCCGAGCCTGGTGGCGCAGGTGCAGCGCTGGCAGGCCACCGCCCAGCTCGGCTGGAGCGACGACGACGTGCAGGAGGTGGCGCGCCACCTCGACGCCACGGTCTACCGGCTCGCGCAGCCCACCGCGGCGGCGGGCGCCGGCCTCACGCGCTGAGGGGGTCGCCGCAGGGGTAGCGTTGCAGCACGTGATAGCCGTGCCGCGATTGCACCAGCGTGTAGCCGGCCACGGCGCGCCAGATCAGCGGCGGATCCATCGCATCGGGCGGCACCGCGCCGGCGGCATTGCGGGCCAGCGTCACGTGCGGCTTGTACGGGCGCGATTCGACGGGCAGGCCGAGGCGGCCGAGGGCCCCGCGCAGGCCCTCGACCAGGTCGTGCAGGCCGCTGGGCACGTGGTTGGGCTCGAGCACCGCGACCCCGTTGGGCCATACGCGGGCATCGGCGAAGGTCAGCGTGAAGGGCCGTGCCGGCACGCGCAGCGCCTCGGCCACGTGCGGCACGTCGGGCAGCGGCACCGGGCCGATGAACTGCAGCGTCAGGTGCATCGCCTCGGGCGCCACCAGCGCCGCGCGCTCGGGCCAGTTCCAGCGGCGGCGCTGCTCCTCGAGCGCACGGCGCGTGCCGGCCGACGGCCACAGCGCGACGAAGAGCCGGGCCATGCGCGGCAGGGTGCTGTCGGGCGCGAGGGGTGCGAGGTCCATCGGTCGCAGAATCGCACGCCCGGGCCCCCGGCTCAAGCCATTGGCCCCACGAATGCGCGGCCCCGGGGCCGCGCAGCGGCGTCGCGCTGCGCCGTGCGCACGCTACAGCCGGTTACCAGCTGGCATCGGGCGAGCGTGCTCCCGGCGCGTCGGCCGACGCGTCAGACGACGCGTCAGTCGGCCAGCACCTTCAGCAGGAAGCGCTGCAGGTCGGCCACCTCCTCGGCGCACACCGAGTGCTCCATCGGGTAGTCGTGCCACTCGACGGCATAGCCCAGCGCGGCCAGCGTGTCGCGCGAGGCGCTGCCGCGGTCGAGGCCGACCACCGGGTCGCGCTGTCCGTGGGCCAGGAAGATGGGTGTCAGCGCGTTGGCGTCGGTGCGTTCGGCCGCCGTGGTGGCGGCCAGCGGCAGGTAGCCGCTCATGCCTACGAGGCCCGCCAGGCGCTCGCGGTGGCGCAGCCCGGCCCCCAGCGTGATGGCGCAGCCCTGGCTGAAGCCGGCCAGCACGATGCGCCGCGCCGGCACGCCGCGCGCCACCTCGCGCTCGATCAGGGCCTGCACGCCGGCGAACGATTCGCGCAGGCCGGCGTCGTCTTCGCGCGCGCTCCTGGCCTGCGCGCCGAACTCGAAGATGTCGTACCAGGCGCGCATGCGGTAGCCGTTGTTGACGGTCACCGGGCGCACCGGCGCGCGCGGCAGCACCCAGCGCACCGGGCCGATGGCGGCCAGGTCGATCTCGTCGGCGAAAGGCAGGAAGTCGGTGCCGTCGGCGCCCAGGCCGTGCAGCACGATCACGCAGGCCGCCGCCTCGCCGGCGGGGTGCACTTCGATGGTCTGGAGGGCAGTCATGCGGGCATGCTACGCGATGCCCAGCGCGGCCCGCACCGCTGCCACCAGGGCCTGCGGCGGGGCCTCGGTGGCCAGGCGCAGCGGCTGCTCGTCGTCGTCGGCCGGTTCGCGCCATCGCAACTGCTGCGCCAGCACCGCGGGCGTGGCGTCGGAGGCGTCGCGCTCGGCCGCCAGGCGCTCGCGCACGCGCGCGGCCAGCATCGCCTCGGGGGCATGGCACTCGACGAGCGTGACGCGGGCGCCGTGCGTCATGCCGAGCGTGCGTATCGCGTCGCGCTCGGCACGGCGCAGGAACGCCGCGTCGACGATCACCGGCAGGCCGGCGTCGAGCAGCGCGGCGGCCAGCTCGCCCAGGCGCGCATAGGTGCGTTCGGTGGCTTCGCGGCTGTACAGCACTGCGGCCTGCGCCGCGTCGGGGCGCGCGGTGAGGGCTACGCCGTAAAGGCGCTTGCGCTCGACGTCGGAGCGCAGGCGGATCGCGCCCAGCGCTTCCACCAGCGCCTGCGCCAGCGTGCTCTTGCCGCTGCCCGACACGCCTGAGGTGATCACCAGGTGCAGAGGCCCGGCGCGCGGCGCGGCCAGGCGCTCGGCCAGCGCGAGGTCGCGCTCGAAGGCGGCCTGCGCCTGCGCGTCGTGTTGCGCGGCGCGCAGCAGGGCCACCTTGGCGCGCACCAGCGCGCGGTAGACGGCGAAGAAGTGCAGCGCCGCGAGGCCGGCGTGGTCGCCGCTGTGCTCGGCCCAGGTGCTGGCCAGGCGCCAGGCCAGCGGGGCCAGGCCGTGGCGCTGCAGGTCCATGAAGGCGAAGGCCAGGTCGGCCATCACGTCGCTGTGGCGCAGCGCGGCGTTGAACTCGAGGCAGTCGAAGGGCAGGGGCTTGCCGTCGACAAGCACGATGTTGCCCAGGTGCAAGTCGCCGTGGCCCTCGCGCACGAAGCCCGCTCGATGGCGTGCGGCCAGCAACGGGGCGAGGCGCTCGGTTTCGGCCTCGGTCCAGGCGCGCAGGGCCCGCAGGCGCGGCGCGTGGCTGAGCGCCGCGGGGCCGGCCGCGAGTTCGTCGAAGTTCTCGAGCGCCCAGTGGCGCACGGCCTGGGGCGTGCCGTACGCGGGCGGCGAGGGCGGCAGCGTGGCGTGGAAGGCGGCAAGCGCGGCCGCCAGCGCGTCGATGGTGGTCGCATCGAGGGCGCCGCGTTCGGCCAGGCGGTCCAGGCGCTGCGTGTCGTCGAAGCGGCGCATGCGCAGCGCCCAGTCGATCGCGCGCGCGGGGTTGCCACCGAGGCGCGGCGCCTCGGGCGTGCCGGTGATCGGCAGCACGTCGACATACACCTGCGGCGCGGTGCGGCGGTTCAGGCGCAACTCGTCCAGGCAGTCGTCGCGGCGCCGGTCGGGCGTGGCGAAGTCGAGGAAGTCGAGCCGCAGCGGCTTGCGCAGCTTGAACACGGCGTCGCCGGCCACCACGAGGCTGGAGATCGCGGTCTGCAGCCGATGGCGCTGCTGCGGCGGCACGGCCATCGCGGCCGGATCGGCGAGCAGCGCGGACACCAGGCGCTCGTGCGCGGCGAGGCGGCAGGCGTTGTCTTCGGTGACCGGGGCCATGCGCCGAGGGTGGCGCGCAGGGGCAGGGCGGGCGTTGACGCCGCTCAGCGGCGCCTCTCAAGAAGGCGCCGGGCCGCCCCAAGTCTTCTCGCGCCCCCGCGGGGGGGGCCGGGCAACGCCCGGCCCTTGGGCGCGCTCAGTACGCCAGCCCCATCGCGCCGCGCACGTCGCGCATGGTCTGGCGCGCCACGGTGCGCGCGCGCTCGGTGCCCATCTCGACGATCCAGTGCACCTTCTTCGGGTCCGCCAGATAGGCCTCGGCACGCTCGCGCCAGGGCGCCTGCTCGGCGACGATGGCGTCGATCACCGGCTGCTTGCATTCGAGGCAGCCGATGCCGGCGCTGGTGCAGCCCTTGACGACCCAGTCCCTGGTGTCGGCGCTCGAATAGACCTGGTGGAATTGCCACACCGGGCAGCGCTCCGGATTGCCGGGGTCCGTGCGGCGCACGCGCGCCGGGTCGGTGGGCATGGTCTGCACCTTCTGCCTGACGACCGCGGGCTCCTCGCGCATCGCGATGGCGTTGCCGTAGCTCTTGCTCATCTTGGCGCCGTCCAGGCCGGGCAGCTTCTTGACCTCGGTGTGCAGCGCCATCGGCTCGACGAGGATGGTCTTGCCGCTGCCCTTGAGGTGGCCGGCGAGCAGCTCGGTGTCCTCGCCGGTCCAGCCGGCCACCTGGGCCGCCGCCTTGGCGATCATGCCCTCGCCCTTGGCAAGCGCCTCGGCGCTGCCGGTCTCGCCGTAGGCCTTGCGCTGCTTCTCCAGGTAGCGCGCGTCGTCGCGGGGCAGCTTGGCCAGCGTCTCGGCCACCTTGGCCTCGAAGTCGGACGGCCGGCCGTAGAGGTGGTTGAAGCGGCGCGCCACCTCGCGCGTGAGCTCGACGTGGGAGGACTGGTCCTCGCCCACGGGAACGTAGTTGGCCTTGTAGATCAGGATGTCGGCTGCCTGCAGCAGCGGGTAGCCGAGGAAGCCGTAGGTGGCGAGGTCGCGGTCCTTGAGCTTGTCGATCTGGTCCTTGTAGGTGGGCACGCGTTCGAGCCAGCCCAGTGGCGTGCCCATCGCCAGCAGCGTGAACAGCTCGGCGTGCTCGGGCAGGCGGCTCTGGATGAAGATGGTGCACTTGTCGGGGTCGAGGCCGGCGGCGATCCAGTCGGTGACCATCTCGTAGACGTAGCGCTCCATGACCTCGCGCTCCTCGTAGTGCGTGGTCAGCGCGTGCCAGTCGGCCACGAAGAAGAAGCAGTCGTGTTCGTCCTGCAGCTGCACCCAGTTCTTGAGGGCGCCGTGGTAATGGCCGAGGTGCATCGCGCCGGTGGGGCGCATGCCTGAGAGGACGCGGGACTTCATCGAGGAACTTTCGTGGGCGAGCCGGGATTCTAGGAGGGCGGGGCTACACTGCCCGCCGCCCATGAGCACGCCCGCGAAACGCATCGTCGTCCTGATCTCCGGCCGAGGCTCGAACATGCGCTCCATCGTCGAGCGCTGCGCGGTCGAGGGCTGGCCGGCGCGCGTGGCGGCGGTGATCAGCAACCGTCCCGGCGCGGCCGGCCTGGACTTCGCGGCCGCGCATGGCATCGCCACCGCGGTGGTCGACCACAAGGCCTTCGCGACGCGCGAGGCCTTCGACGCGGCGCTGGCCGCGGCGATCGACGCCCACGCGCCGGACCTGGTGGTGCTTGCGGGCTTCATGCGCATCCTGGGCGGAGACTTCGTGCGCCGCTACGAGGGCCGCCTGCTCAACATCCACCCGTCGCTGCTGCCGGCCTTTCCGGGCCTGCACACGCACCGGCGCGCCCTCGAGGCGGGCTGCAAGCTGGCCGGGGCCACGGTGCACTTCGTGACGCCCGAGCTCGACCACGGGCCAATCGTGATCCAGGCCGTGGTGCCTGTGCTGCCCGGCGACGACGAGGACGCGCTCGCCGAGCGGGTGCTGGCGCGCGAACACCTGATCTACCCGCTCGCGGTGCGCTGGGCGGTGGAAGGGCGGCTGCGCGTGCAGCAGGGTGTCGTGACGCACGCCGAGGGCGCGTCGCAGCTGCTGCTGCCATGACGCCGCGCCAGCTGCTCGACGCCTGCGCGACGCTGCTGCGCGAGGTGCTGACCTTCGAGGCGCCGGCCGATGCGGTGGTCTCGGCGTACTTCCGCAAGCTGCGTGCGCTGGGCATGCGCGAGCGCCACACCCTGGCCGAGACCGCGTATGCCGTGCTGCGGCGGCGCCTGCTGTTCCAACACCTCGCGCAAGGCGGCAGCGGCGCGACGGAGCGCCGGCTGGCCATCCTGGGCTGGGCGGGCGACGCAGCGTTCCTGCGCGCCGCGCTGGCGCCCGAGGAGCAGGCCTGGCTCGAGCGCGTGCAGGCGATCGACCGTGCCACCCTGGCGCCCAAGCTGCGCCACAACCTGCCGGACTGGATCGCTCAGCCGCTGCTGGAGCATCTCGGCGACAGCGGGTTCTGGGCCCTGGTGGACAGCCTGGACCGGCCGGCACCCCTGGACCTGAGGGTGAACGTGCTGAAGGCCAAGCGCGAGGCGGTGCAGGCGGCGCTGGCCGCCGCGGGCATCGAAGCCGCGCCGACGCCGTACTCGCCGTGGGGCCTGCGCGTGGCGGGCAAGCCGGCGCTGCAGAAGCTGGACGTCTTCACGAACGGCGAGGTCGAGGTGCAGGACGAGGGCAGCCAGCTGCTGGCGCTGATCACCGACCCCAAGCGCGGCGAGATGGTGGTGGACTTCTGCGCCGGGGCGGGCGGCAAGACCCTGGCGCTCGGCGCGGCGATGCGCAGCACCGGGCGCCTGTACGCATTCGACGTGTCCGGGCACCGGCTCGATGCGCTCAAGCCGCGGCTGGCGCGCAGCGGCCTGTCGAACGTGTACCCGGTGCAAATCGCCCACGAGCGCGACGAGCGCATCAAGCGCCTGGCCGGCAAGGTCGACCGCGTACTGGTGGATGCGCCGTGCTCGGGGCTGGGCACGTTGCGCCGCAACCCGGACCTGAAATGGCGGCAATCGCCGCAGGCGGTGGCCGAATTGAACCTGAAGCAGGCAGCGATCCTGGCCTCGGCGGCGCGCCTGCTCAAGCCGGGCGGTCGCCTCGTTTACGCCACCTGCAGCGTGCTGCGGGCCGAGAACGAGGCGATATGCGAGGGATTCGAGGCGTCCCATCCGGGCTTCGAGCGCCAGGCCGCCGACGCCGTCCTGCGCGAGCTGCGGGTGACGCCGGCGGACAGTCTGGGGGACGCTGGAAATCTGCGCCTTTGGCCGCATTTGCATGCAACTGACGGGTTTTTCGCGTCGATTTGGCGTAAGTTGTAGGTTGATCGACTGCAAGGGTCGCCGCCGGTACGTATTTGCCGGTGCCCTGGCCGGGGGCATAGCGCCTAGAATGCGCGGTCGCTTTTGAAGGAAGAGAATGGACGGACTGTTTCAGGTGCGCGACGCGCTCGTGCAATGGCTGGCTCACGGCGTGCTCGACGCCAGCTGGTGGCAGGTGGTGCTCTACACGCTGGCGTTCACGCACGTGACGATTGCCGCGGTGACCATCTTCCTGCACCGCGCCCAGGCCCACCGGGCACTGGAGCTGGGGCCGATCCCGTCGCACTTCTTCCGCTTCTGGCTGTGGCTGGGCACCGGCATGGTGACCAAGGAGTGGGTGGCGATCCACCGCAAGCACCACGCCAAGTGCGAAACCAAGGACGACCCGCACAGCCCGCAGACGCGCGGCATCAGGACGGTGCTGCTGCAGGGCAGCGAGCTGTACCGCGCCGAAGCCCGGAACCAGGAAACCCTCGACAAGTACGGCCACAACACGCCGGACGACTGGCTCGAGCGCAACCTGTATTCGCGCTACTCGTGGCAGGGCGTGGGCCTGACGCTCATCCTGGACCTGTTCCTGTTCGGCGCCGTCGGCGCGGCGGTCTGGGCCGTGCAGATGCTGTGGATCCCGATCACGGCGGCCGGCATCATCAATGGCATCGGCCACTATTGGGGCTACCGCAATTACGAGGCGCCTGACGCGTCGACCAACATCTCGCCGTGGGGCATCATCATCGGCGGCGAGGAACTGCACAACAACCACCACACCTACCCCACGTCCGCCAAGTTCTCGGTCAAGCCGTACGAATTCGACATCGGCTGGGTCTACATCAGCCTGATGCAGAAGATCGGCTGGGCTACCGTGAAGAAGGTGCCGCCGAAGCTGCGCCTGGGCACGATCAAGCCGGTCGCCGACGAGAAGACGCTCGAAGCCGTGATCGCCAACCGCTACGAAGTGATGGCCGGCTATGCGCGCGAAATGAAGCGTGCCTGCAAGGCCGAAATCGCCGCGCTCAAGGCGAAGGGCCAGGACATCGCCACGCTCAAGGCTTCCAAGCGCTGGCTGCATCGCGACGACGACAAGGTGCCGGCCGCGGCCAAGCCGCAACTGCAGCAGGTCCGCGCCGCCCACCCCGCGCTGGACAAGATGGTCAGCATGCGCGAGGAGCTGCGCCAGATGTGGCTCAACACGAACCATTCGCGCGAGCAGCTCGCCGCCGACCTGCAGGCCTGGTGCCGCCGCGCCGAGGAAAGCGGGATCGAGGCCCTGCGCCAGTTCTCGCTGAAGCTGCGCTCCGCCCACGCCTGAGGCGCGCACCCCACGAAAGCCCCGCGATGCGGGGCTTTTTTCATGCCTCCGCCGCCCCGCAGGGCAGCGCCTACGCCCACGGTCGCGCTCCGCGCACCTGTCCGGTCGGCCCGTGCTGATGCCGCTCCG
>DASTJE010000224.1:0-7174 GCA_035716845.1 Burkholderiaceae bacterium | reverse complement strand
GTCTACCTGCCGAGCGCCACGAGCTGGGTCTTCAGCTCGCTGCACACGAGCGTGGGCCTGGCCTTCGTCGGCGCGGTGGTCGGCGAGTACCTCGGCTCGAGCCAGGGCGTCGGCTACCTGATCCTGCAGGCCGAGGGCACCTTCGACATCAACACCGTGATGGCCGGCATCCTCGTGCTGACCGCGTTCGCGCTGGTGCTCGACGCGGCGGTCGGGCGCATCGAGCGCCGGCTCATGAAGTGGCAGCCGCGCGCCGGCGAGACCGAGAAGCTGTAGCCTTCGCGCCGTGAAGCTCACGCGCCGCCACCTGCTCGCCGCCCCGGCCC
This sequence comes from Burkholderiaceae bacterium, assembly GCA_035716845.1. GTDB lineage: Bacteria > Pseudomonadota > Gammaproteobacteria > Burkholderiales > Burkholderiaceae_C > CADEEN01. Next base: position 6,848 of record DASTJE010000224.1, on the reverse strand, counting down.
TGGCCGTCCCCGGGTGGGGGCGGGCCCAGGGCACGCTCGGCGACGCGGCGGCCGCGGAGACGAAGGCGCCAGCCTTGCCCGGCGTGGGAGCGGCGCTGCCGCTGGCCCCGATCGAGCGCCTGGACGGCACGCGCTTCGAGCCGGGCGACGCACGGGGCCGCGTGCTGCTGCTGTACTGGTGGGCCAGCTGGTGCCCGTTCTGCGCCGAAACCACGCCTCACGTCGAAGCGCTGTGGCGCGCGCAGCGCGGCCGCGGCGACAAGGGCCTGATGATCCTGGCCCTGTCGATCGACGCGCAGCCCCAGCCCGCGCGCGACTACCTGGCGCGCCGCGGCTACACGGTGCCCGCGGCCTGGGTCACGCCAGCCTTCCAGCGTGCCTGCCCCAAGCCACGCGGGCTGCCGGTCAGCGTGGTGCGCGGCCGCGACGCGCGCGTGCTGCAGGCCGAAGCCGGGCAACTGTTTCCCGAAGACGTGCAGGCCTTTGCACGCCACCTTTGACCGCCCCCTCGAAAGGACCCCATGAGCAAGGACTTCGACACGATGGAGGACAGCAACCGCTCGTCCAACCCCAGCATCCACGAGGTGTCCGACCCGGCCCGGCGCACCGTGCTGCGCGGATCGCTGGGCCTTGCCGCCGCCGCGCTGTACGCGCCGTTCGTGGCAGGCTGCGCGGCGCCGGCCGGCGTGCGCGCCGGTGCGGCCCAGCCGCTGGCGGCCCCGTCGTTGGGGTTCAAGGGCATTCCCACCGATGCCGGCGACCGGCTGGTGGTGCCCGAAGGCTACGTCGCGTCGGTGATCGCCGCCTGGGGCGAGCCGGTGGGCCTGCCCGGCAACATGCCGGCGTGGAAGAGCGACGGCTCCAACACCGCGGCCGAGCAGGCGGCGCAGATGGGCATGCACCACGACGGCATCGAGTACTTCCCGCTGCAGGGCAGCAGCACGCGCGGCCTGCTGGCGATGAACCACGAGTACACCGACGACGGCCTGCTGCACGTGGGCGGATTCGCCAACATGAACGCCGAGAAGGTGAAGAAGAGCCAGGCCGCGCACGGCCTGTCGGTGATCGAGGTCGAGTTGAAGGGCGAGCAGTGGCAGATGGTGCGACCCTCGCGCTATGCGCGGCGCTTTCCGATGGACAGCGCGCTGTTCGAGGTGCGCGGCCCGGCCGCCGGCCACGCGATGATGAAGACGGCGGCCGACCCCACGGGGACGCGCGTGATCGGCACCCTCAACAACTGCGCCTCGAGCAAGACGCCGTGGGGGACCTATCTGTCGGGCGAGGAGAACTGGATGTTCTACTTCGGCGGCGGCGACAACATCCCCGCCCACCACCGGCGCTGGGGCATGCGCAAGGACGGCGGCTACCAGTGGGAGAAGTTCGACGAGCGTTTCGACGCGGCGAAGAACCCGAACGAACCCAACCGCTTCGGCTGGGTGGTCGAGGTGGACCCCTACGACCCGACGAGCACGCCTGTCAAGCGCACGGCGCTGGGGCGCGCCGCGCACGAGGGCGCGTGGGTCGCGGTGACCAAGGATGGGCGCGCCGTCGTCTACTCGGGCGAGGACGCACGCTTCGAGTACATCTACAAGTTCGTCAGCCGCGACAGGATCGCCCCCGGCGGTGCCAAGGCCAATGCCACGCTGCTCGACCACGGCACGCTGTACGTCGCGCGCTTCAATGCCGACGGCACCGGCAACTGGCTGCCGCTGGTGGCCGGCCAGGGGCCGCTGACCGCCGCCAACGGATTTGCCGACCAGGGCGAGGTGCTGATCAAGTCGCGCCAGGCCAGCGACCTGCTCGGCGCCACCAAGATGGACCGCCCCGAATGGCTGGCGATCGACCCGAACTCGGGCTGGGTCTACTGCACGCTGACCAACAACAGCAGCCGCGGCCAGCCGAACTTTCCGGGTGTCGACGCCGCCAATCCGCGTGCCAACAACACCATGGGGCAGATCATCCGCTGGCAGGAGGACCGCGACTTCGATGCCACCACGTTCAAGTGGAACCACCTCGTGCTGGCCGGCGACCCGGCCAACGAGCGCGCCGAGGCCAAGGGCAACATCAGGGGCGACATCTACGGTTGCCCGGACGGCATCGCGTTCGACCCGCGCGGCGTGCTGTGGATCCAGACCGATGCGCACGCCACGCAGATGTACAAGGGCGAGTTCAAGAACATCGGCAACAACCAGATGCTCGCCTGCGACGTGCGCACCGGCGAGACGCGGCGTTTCCTGACCGGCCCGACCAATTGCGAGGTCACCGGGTGCACCTTCACGCCCGACGCCCGCACGGTGTTCATCAACATCCAGCACCCGGGCGAGACGCCCAGCGACCGCAGCGACCCGAAGGAACCGGCGAAGTTCTCGAACTGGCCCGACTACCAGCCGGGAGGGCGGCCGCGCTCGGCGACGGTGGTGATCCGCAGGCGCGACGGCGGGATCATCGGCACCTGAGGTGCCGGCACCGGGCCGTCGCGCGGTGGAAAAAAGAACGCCCGCTTGGCGCGGGCGTTGGAAAGTCCTCGCAAAAGGACGTCGTTGGGACGATTGCCGGCTCTCGCCGGGCACGCGCGAACTGTAGGCGTGCCGGCCGGCGCGGCCCATCCCAAGGACGTGGGGGACCCGCGCATTCGCCGCGACAATCGACACATGCCCCGCCCCGCCGCCGCCCCGCCCCGCCCGCTGAGCGAACGCGAGCGCGAGCGCCTGGAGGCCCTGCTCGATGCGCTGCCGCCACCGCTCGAACCGCTGGACGTGTCGGCGCTCGACGGCTTTCTGGCCGGCGTGCTGCTGCAACCCCGGCCGGTGCCCGCATCGCGATGGCTGGCGCACGTGCACGACCTCGAGGCGCGGCCGGTGCCGCCGGGCGTGCGGCTGGACGAGCTGCATGCGCTCGTGCAGCGCCGCCACGCGGAGCTGGACCGCGCGATCGCGCAACGGCGCTGGTTCGACCCCTGGGTGTTCGAACTCGAGCCCGAAGCGCGCGGCGCCGAAGTGACGCCGAGCGACGTCGTGATGCCCTGGGTGGCCGGGTTCGCCGCCGCGCTCGAACTGTTCCCGGACCTGCTCGCCCAGGGCGGGGCCGACGTGCGCGAGCCGCTGGCCGCGCTATACCGCCACTTCGACCCCGACGACCTGGAGGACGTGGAGGACCTGCGCGAGCCGATGGACGAGCTCGGGCCGCCGTCCAGCGTCGAGGAGGCCGTGGAGGACCTCGTGAGCAGCACCCTGCTGCTGGCCGACGCGACGCGCCCGCTCGCCGCACGGCCGCCGGGCAAGGGGCGCGCGCGCTGACGCGTTAGCGCAGGCGCCGGATCAGGCTGGAGGTGTCCCAGCGCTGGCCGCCCTGGGCCTGGATGTCGGCATAGAACTGGTCCACCAGCGCCGTCACCGGCACGCGCGCGCCGTTGCGGCGCGCCTCCTCGAGCACGAGGCCGAGGTCCTTGCGCATCCAGTCGACCGCGAAGCCGAAGTCGAAGCGGTCGTCGATCATCGTCGGGCCGCGGTTGTCCATCTGCCAGCTCTGCGCGGCGCCCTTGCCGATCACCTCGAGCACGAGCCTCATGTCCAGGCCCGCCTTGATCCCGAAGGCGATGCCCTCGGACAGGCCCTGCAACAGCCCGGCGATGCAGGTCTGGTTGACCATCTTGGCGAGCTGGCCCGCGCCGGCCTCGCCGATGCGCGTGACGGCCTTGGCGAAGGCCATCGCCACCGGCTGCATGGCCTCGAAGGGCCCGACGTCGCCGCCGCACATCACGGTCAGCATGCCGTTGACGGCACCGGCCTGGCCGCCGGACACCGGCGCGTCGACGAAGTGCCTGCCCTGCGCCCTGGCGGCCGCGTACAGCTCGCGCGCCACCTCGGCCGAGGCCGTGGTGTGGTCGACGAAGATCGCGTCCGGCGCCATGCCCGCCAACGCGCCGTCGGGCCCCAGCACCACCGAACGCAGGTCGTCGTCGTTGCCGACGCAGGCGAAGACGATCGACGCCCCCGCGGCCGCCTCGCGCGGCGTCGACGCCGCGCGGCCCCCGTGCTCGGCGGCCCAGGCCTGCGCCTTGGTGGCGGTGCGGTTGTAGACCGTGACGCGGTGCCCCGCGCGCGCCAGATGGCCCGCCATCGGATACCCCATCACCCCCAGCCCCAGAAAGGCCACGTCATGCGCCACCACCGGCGCGTAGGTCTTCGTGCTCATGCGCAAAGTATGCCAATGGCCCACCACGACCGCGGCATGCCAACGTCCCCGCGGGGACAGGCCGCCAAAGGCGGCCAGGGGGAGCAGCGACGTTAGCGCCCGAACCCCGATCCGGGTTTCCCGGTCGGGGTGAGCAGCCCCCTCGGGGGGCGGCCGCCCGGCGGCCGGGGGCTCAAACGATACTGAGGTGCTCCGTACCCGCCGCCAGGTCGCTGGTGCGGGCGCGCTGGCTGTTGAGCTTGATCTGCAGGCGCAGGTCGTTGAGCGAGTCGGCGTTTCGCAGGGCGTCCTCGTAGGTGATCATGTTCGACTCGTAGAGGTCGAACAGCGACTGGTCGAAGGTCTGCATGCCCAGCTCGCGCGAGCGCTTCATCAACTCCTTGATCTCGCCCACCTCGCCCTTGAAGATCATGTCGGCCACCAGCGGTGTGTTGAGCATGATCTCCACCGCCGCGATGCGGCCCTTGCCTTCCTGGCGCGGGATCAGGCGCTGCGAAATCATGGCCCGCAGGTTGAGCGAGAGATCCATCAGCAGCTGCGCGCGCCGCTCCTCGGGGAAGAAGTTGATGATGCGGTCGAGCGCCTGGTTGGAGCTGTTGGCGTGCAGCGTGGCCAGGCACAGGTGGCCGGTCTCGGCGAAGGCCACCGCGTGCTCCATGGTCTCGCGGTCGCGGATCTCGCCCATCAGGATCACGTCGGGCGCCTGGCGCAGCGTGTTCTTCAGCGCCGCGAACCAGTCCTCGGTGTCGATGCCCACCTCGCGCTGCGTGACGATGCAGTTCTTGTGCGGGTGCACGAACTCCACCGGATCCTCGACCGTGATGATGTGGCCGTAGGAGTTCTCGTTGCGGTGGTCGACCATGGCCGCCAGCGACGTGCTCTTGCCCGAGCCGGTGGCACCGACGAAGATCGTCAGCCCGCGCTTGGTCATCGCCACGTCCTTGAGGATCTGCGGCAGGCCCAGGCTGTCGATGGTCGGGATCTGCTGCGGAATGGTCCGCATCACCAGGCCCACGTTGCCCATCTGCATGAAGGCATTGCATCGGAAGCGGCCGATGCCCGTGGGCGAGATCGCGAAGTTGCACTCCTTGGTCTTCTCGAACTCGGCGGCCTGCTTGTCGTTCATCACCGCCCGCGCGAGCGCCAGCGTGTGCTGGCCGGTCAGCGGCTGCGGGCTCACCTTGGTGATCTTGCCGTCGACCTTGATCGCGGGCGGGAATTCGGCGGTGAGGAAGAGGTCCGAGCCGTTGCGCGACACCATCAGCCGCAGCAGGTCGTGGACGAATTTCGAGGCCTGGTCGCGTTCCATCTGGAATCCTTGAGCGGTGTTAGCGGGCGCCCGGGCCAGCGCCGGGCCGCCCCCAAGCGTCGGTCCGGGCCGTCCCTTTGGCCCGTAGGGGCCCCTTCGTGTCCCATGGGGACGAGCGAGCGAAGCGAGCAGGGGCGGACATCTACCCTGGGAAATTCTCGGGGAAGCGCGCCTTGTTGCGTGCCTCGGCCGGCGAGACGATGTTGCGGCGCACGAGCTCCGTGAGGCACTGGTCGAGCGTCTGCATGCCGATGCTCTGGCCGGTCTGGATGGCCGAATACATCTGCGCCACCTTGTTCTCGCGGATCAGGTTGCGCACCGCGGCGGTGCCCAGCATGATCTCGTGCGCCGCGACGCGGCCGCTGCCGTCCTTCAACTTGCACAGCGTCTGCGAGATCACCGCCACCAGCGACTCCGACAGCATCGCGCGCACCATCTCCTTCTCGGCCGCGGGGAACACGTCGATGATGCGGTCGATGGTCTTGGCCGCCGAGCTGGTGTGCAGGGTGCCGAACACGAGGTGGCCGGTTTCCGCCGCGGTCAGCGCCAGGCGGATCGTCTCCAGGTCGCGCAGCTCGCCCACCAGGATGGCGTCCGGATCCTCGCGCAGCGCCGCGCGCAGTGCATTGTTGAACGACAACGTGTGCGGGCCGACCTCGCGCTGGTTGACGAGGCACTTCTTGCTCTCGTGCACGAACTCGATCGGATCCTCGACGGTGAGCACGTGGCCGTATTCGTTCTCGTTGAGGTGGTTGACCATCGCCGCCAGCGTGGTCGACTTGCCCGAACCCGTCGGTCCGGTCACCAGCACCAGGCCGCGCGGCTTGAGCGAGAGCTCGGCGAACACCTTGGGCGTGTTGAGCTGCTCGAGGGTCAGGATCTTGCTCGGGATGGTCCGGAACACGGCGCCGGCGCCGCGGTTCTGGTTGAAGGCGTTGACGCGAAAGCGCGCCAGGCCCTGGATCTCGAACGAGAAGTCGCACTCGAGCGTGTCCTCGTAGTGCTTGCGCTGCGAGTCGCTCATGATGTCGTACACCATGTCGTGCACCTGCTTGTGCTCGAGCGGGTCGACATTGATGCGGCGCACGTCGCCGTGCACGCGGATCATCGGCGGCAGCCCCGCCGACAGGTGCAGGTCCGAGGCCTTGTTCTTGACCGAGAAGGCCAGCAGCTGAGTGATGTCCATGGCGTGGGGCGCGGGCCCGTCGATTCGTATAGGCTCGATCCATTATGGCGAGCATCGAAGCCAAGTTACAACAAGTCCGGCAACGAATCGTGGGGGCCTGCACGGCAGCGCGCCGCCCCGTGCAAAGCGTCACGTTGCTGGCCGTCAGCAAGACCTTCG
>DASTJE010000223.1:0-12012 GCA_035716845.1 Burkholderiaceae bacterium | reverse complement strand
TGGTCAGGGCCGAGAAGAACCCCGGCCGGGTGCGCTCCATTTCGGCCGCCCAGGCGCGGTTGTGGGCGAACAGGTCTCGGATGTCGGTCATGGGAGCTATTTTGCTACCCCGCCGTCCCCGCGGAGGCCGGGACCCAGGGCTTTCGGTATTCGTACCTACATGGTTTCCGCAAACAACTCGCGGCCGATCAGCATCCGGCGGATCTCGCTGGTGCCGGCGCCGATCTCGTACAGCTTGGCGTCGCGCCACAGGCGCCCCAGCGGGTATTCGTTGATGTAGCCGTTGCCGCCGAAGATCTGGATGCCCTCGCCGGCCATCCAGGTGGCCTTCTCGGCGCACCACAGGATCACCGAGGCGCAGTCCTTGCGCACCTGGCGCACGTGTTCGGCGCCGAGCATGTCCAGGTTCTTGCCCACCGTGTAGCAGAACGAGCGCGCGGCCTGCAGCACGGTGTACATGTCGGCCACCTTGCCCTGGATGAGCTGGAACTCGCCGATGCTCTGCCCGAACTGCTTGCGGTCGTGGATGTAGGGCACCACGTTGTCCATCACCGCCTGCATGATGCCGATCGGCCCGGCGGCCAGCACCGCGCGCTCGTAGTCGAGCCCGCTCATCAGCACGCGCGCGCCGCCGTTGAGCGCGCCCAGGATGTTCTCCGCCGGCACCTCGACGTCGGCGAACACCATCTCGCCGGTGTGGCTGCCGCGCATGCCCAGCTTGTCGAGCTTCTGCGCGGTGGAGAAGCCCTTCATCCCCTTCTCGACGATGAAGGCGGTGACGCCGCGCGCGCCCAGCTCGGGCTCGGTCTTGGCGTAGACCACCATGGTGTCGGCGTCGGGTCCGTTGGTGATCCACATCTTGCTGCCGTTGAGCACGTAGCAGCCGCCCTTGTCCTCGGCCCTGAGCTTCATGCTGATGACGTCCGAGCCCGCGCCCGGCTCGCTCATCGCCAGCGCGCCCACGTGCTCGCCGGAAATCAGCTTGGGCAGGTACTTGCGCTTCTGCGCCTCGCTGCCGTTGCGCTTGATCTGGTTGACGCACAAGTTGCTGTGCGCGCCGTAGGACAGGCCGACCGAGGCCGAGGCGCGGCTGATCTCCTCCATCGCCACCATGTGCGCGAGGTAGCCCATGTCGGCGCCGCCGTAGGCCTCGGGCACGGTGATGCCCAGCACGCCGAGCTCGCCCATCTTGCGCCACAGGTCCATCGGGAAGCGGTCGCTCGTGTCGATCTCGGCCGCGCGCGGCGCGATCTCGGCGTCGGCGAAGGCGCGCACCGCGTCGCGCAGCGCATCGATGTCCTCGCCGAGCTGGAAGTTCAGGCCGGGGATCATGTCGTGGTCTCCTGGGTCTTGGCCTTCTTGCGCGCGGCGCCGAGCAGCTCGCGGCAGCGCCTTTCGTGCTGCGCGATCTCGGCCAGCGTGATCTCGAGGTCGTCGCGCTGCTGCTCGAGCTGGGCGCGGTGCGCCGCCAGCACGGCCAGGAAGGCGTTGAGCTGCGGCGCGGTGTCGGCCGGCGAGTCGTACATGTCCACCAGCTGCTTGATCTCCTGCAGGGACAGGCCCAGGCGCTTGCCGCGCAGCGTGAGCTTGAGCCGCGTGCGGTCGCGCAGCGTGTAGACGCGGGTGCGCCCGGCGCGGCCCGGCTCGAGCAGACCGACGTCCTCGTAGAAGCGGATGGCGCGCGGCGTGACGTCGAACTCCTCGGCCAGCTCGGCGATGGAATAGGTGCGGGCAGGGCTCACGGCAGGGGTAGACTGCACAATTGACGTTAACGTAAACGTAAATGTAGCGCCCTCCGGCGCGCTGCCGCCGATGGCCAACCCCCACGAACGCGAACTGCACTATCCGCTGGGCGACGCCGTGCCCGCGCAGGGGCGCGCGCTGACGCTGGCGCCGGGCGTGCGCTGGGTGCGCATGGGGCTGCCGTTCGCGCTCGACCACATCAACCTGTGGCTGCTCGAGGACCGCATCGAGGGCGTCGACGGCTGGACCGTCGTCGACTGCGGCATCACCAGCGATGCCACGAAGGCGGCCTGGGAGGAGGTGTTCGCGCACGAACTCGGCGGGCGCCCCGTGCTGCGCGTGATCGCCACGCACATGCACCCCGACCACATCGGCCTGGCGCACTGGCTCACCGAACGCTGGGGCTGCCGGCTGTGGGTCAGCGCCACGGACTACAACGCCGCGCGCATGGCCAGCCTCAGCACGACCGGCTTCGGCGGCGAGCGCGCGGCGGCCTTCTTCGCCAGCCACGGCCTCACCGACCCCGAGGCGGTGGCCAAGGTGCGGGCACGCGCCAACTACTATGCCGGCATGGTGCCCGCGGTGCCGGCCTCGTTCCGGCGCCTGATGGACGGCCAGGTGCTCTCGATCGGCGGGCGTGCCTGGCACTGCATCGCCGGCTACGGCCACGCGCCGGAGCACATCGCGCTGCATTGCCCGGAACTCGAGTGGGCCCCCAGGGCGCCTGAGGCGCCGGCCCCCCGAGGGGGCGCGCCCGAGCTTGGGGCGGCCCGGCGCTCGGGCGTGCTGATCTCCGGCGACATGGTGCTGCCGCGCATCTCGACCAACGTCAGCGTGTACGACATCGAGCCCGAATCGAACCCGCTGACGCTGTACCTCGCCTCGCTGCAGCGCTATGCGCCGCTGGCGCCGGACACGCTGGTGCTGCCCTCGCACGGCAGGCCCTTCACCGGCCTGCACGCGCGCATGCGCCAGCTGCGGGCGCACCACGACGAACGCCTGGCCGAGGTGGTGACGGCCTGCCGCGAGCGCGCCTGCCACGCCGCCGAGCTGTTGCCGCTGCTGTTCAAGCGCGCGCTCGACCTGCACCAGACCACCTTCGCGATGGGCGAGGCGGTGGCGCACCTGCATGCCCTGTGGTTCGAGGGGCGTCTGCGGCGCGAGCGCGGCGAGGACGGCGTGTGGCGCTTCCGCGCGCTGGTGCTGTGAGCCTGCGCGGCGGCTCGCGACGCCTGCAATGAAAAGGCCCGCGGCATGGCCGCGGGCCTTCCTGTTCGGCCCAGGTCGACGCCGGGACTCTCCCTGACGCGTCGCAGCGCGGATGACAGCGTCGGTGAGCAGTGTCGCGGGCGATGTGCCGCGCGCACATCCCTCATCGGGGGGATCGCGGCGCCGGGTCAGTCGAAAACAGGTAACGCTTCGTCACGCAGCGTCACGCGCCAGCGCTCGACGTCCGGGATGACCGAGCGCACCACGTCCCAGAAGCGCGGGCTGTGGTCCATCACGCGCAGGTGCGCGAGCTCGTGCGCCACCACGTAGTCGATGGTCGGCAGCGCGAAGTGGATCAGGCGCCAGTGCAGCCGGATCGCCCCGTCGGCGCTCGCGCTGCCCCAGCGCGTGGTGGCCGAGCTGAGCGCCAGGCGCGTCCAGCGCACGCCCAGCTGCGCAGCGAAGTGGCGGCAGCGTTCCTCGAACACGCGGCGCGCCTGGCGCTGCAGCCAGCTCTGCACCGCGTCGCGGATCTGCTCGGGTGCCGCGTGCTGCGGCAGGCCCACGTGCAGGGTCAGGCGCGGCACGCCGGGCAGCGTGTCCTCGGCGGTGTGCAGCACGCTGCCCGCGGTGCGCGGGTCGAGCACCACGATCACCGTCTCGCCGAGGAAGGGCACGCTCGCGCCGTCGCGCCACTCGATGCGCTGCGCGGCCATGCGCTGCGCGCGCTCCTCCTGCTCGCGCAGCTTCCTGAGCACCCAGCGCGCCTTCTCCTGCAGCATGGCCTCGACCTCGCCCAGCGGCACCCAGCGCGGCGCGCTGACCACCAGGCCTTCGGGGCTCACCACCAGGCCGATCGACTTGCGGCGCGCGCGGCGGAACTCGTAGCCCACGAGGTGGCCGTCGAGACGGGCTTCGCGGTTGCTGCGCGGGTGGCGCGCCAGCGCCAGCGCGGCAGGGGGCAGGGTGGCCGGCGCGGCGGGCGCCACGGGGGTCGCGAAGGCCGGCTCGGCGCGTGCGGTCGCGGGGGCCGGCGGCGGCGCCTCGTCGAACAGCGACAGCTGCGGCGGCGGCTGGGGCCCGGGGGCGCTCGGCATGGCCGCGGATTCTAGGCGGCGCGGCCTGGCGCGCTCAGCCGCGGTAGGCCTCGGGGTCGAGGCGCCTCATCTCGGCCTCGATCCAGGCCTCGACTTCGCGCATCAGCTCGTCGGGCTGGCGCCCCTCGACGGCGATGGGCGGGCCGATCGACACGTCGATCACGCCCGGGCGGATGCGGAAGCTCTTGCGCGGCCAGCAGCGAGCCGAGCTGACGGCGATCGGCACCACCGGGGCGCCGGTGGCGATCGCCAGGCGCGTGCCGCCGCTCTTGTACTGGCCCGCGCGTCCGCGCGCGATGCGCGTGCCTTCGGGAAACATGATGATCCAGCTGCCGTGCGCCAGGATGCGCTGGCCCTGGGCGACCACCCTGCTGAAGGCCTCCGTGCGGCGGCTGCGGTCGATGTGGATCATGTCCATGCGCGCCATCGCCCAGCCGAAGAACGGGATGTACAGCAGCTCGCGCTTGAAGACGTAGGCCAGCGGGTGCGTCATCAGCGTGGGGTAGAAGAAGGTCTCCCACGTGCTCTGGTGCTTGGACAGCAGGATCACCGGCGACTGGCGGTCGGCCGGCGGCAGGTTCTCCATGCCCTGCACGCGCGCCCGCACGCCGCAGATCCAGCGGCAGCCCTTGATGGCCACGCGCAGCCAGCCGGCGCACATCCAGTAGATCGTGTCGCCGCGCACGAACACGGAGGCCAGCAGCACCGCCAGCGCCCAGGGCACCACCGTGACGGCGAGCCAGAGCACGAAGACGACGGAGCGCAGTGCGGCCAGCACGGCAGGGGACCTCAGCTCGCGAGCGGGGCGGGGCGCGAGTCCTCGCCCACCACGCCGAGCGCCGCGTGCTCGCGGTGCAGCAGGAAGTCGGCCAGTGCGGACAGGTTCGCGTGGACATGCACCTTGGCGATGCCCGACGTCCACTGCGCCAGCTCGGCCTCGCCCAGCGAGGCCGCGCGCCCGGTGCGCACGATGTGCGGCTCGCAGCCGGCGGCCTGCGCGGCCTGCAGGTCGCGCGACGTGTCGCACACCATCGGCACGGCCGAGAGGTCGCCGAGGCCGTAGCGCTCGGCGATCTGGTGCATCAGGCCGGGCAGCGGCTTGCGGCAGCGGCACTGGTCCTCGGGGCCGTGCGGGCAGAGGAAGACCGCGTCGATGCGGCCCCCCACGGCGGCGAGCAGCTGCATCATGTGCCGGTGCACCGCGTTGAGCGAGCTCATGTCCATCAGCCCGCGGCCGATGCCCGACTGGTTGGTGGCCACGACCGCGTGCCAGCCGGCCTGGTTGAGCCGCGCCACCGCCTCCAGCGCGCCCTCGATCGGCACCCACTCCTCCGGCGCCTTGACGTGGTCGGTCCGGAACACGTTGAGGATGCCGTCGCGGCCCAGGATCAGCAGCTTCGGGTCGTGGTGGGCGTGTGCGGCAGGCATGGCGGTGCGCTCAGGCGGCCAGGCGCGACAGGTCGGCCACGCGGTTCATCGACTGGTGCAGCCGCGCCAGCAGCGCGAGCCGGTTGGCGCGCAGCGCCGCGTCCTCGGCGTTGACCATCACGCCGTCGAAGAAGGCGTCCACCGGCGCGCGCAGCGCGGCCAGCGCGCGCAGCGACTCGGTGTACGCGCCCTCGTCGAACAGCTCGTCGGCGCGCGGCGCGGCCGCCAGCAGTGCGTCGTGCAGGGCGCGCTCGGCAGGTTCCACCAGGCGCGCCGGATCGACGTGGGCCGATGGGGCGGCCTCGCTCTTCCTGAGGATGTTGGCGATGCGCTTGTTGGCCGCCGCCAGCGCGGCGCTCTCGGGCAGGGCCGCGAAGGCACGCACCGCAGCCAGGCGGCGCGGCACCTCGGCCAGGCGCTGCGGGCGCAGCGACAACACGGCGTCGACTTCCTGCGCGCGGTAGCCGTCGTCGCGCAGGCTGCCGGCGAGGCGGTCGAAGACGAAGTCGGCCAGCGCGTCGCGCGGGTCGGCGATCGTGGCGCCGAACACCGGCACCGCGATCGCGACCAGGGCGGCGAGGTCGAGCGCGAGGTCGCGCTCGATCAGCATGCGCACCACGCCCAGCGCGTGGCGGCGCAGTGCGAACGGGTCCTTGTCGCCGGTGGGCTTCTCGCCGATGCCGAACAGGCCGACCAGCGTTTCGAGCTTGTCGGCCAGTGCCAGCGCCAGGCCTGCGTCCTGGCGCGGCAGGGCGTCGCCGGCGAAGCGCGGCTTGTAGTGGTCCTCGATGGCGAAGGCCACGGCCTCGCTCTCGCCGTCGTGGCGCGCGTAATAGCCGCCCATGACGCCCTGCAGCTCGGGGAACTCGCCCACCATGTCGGTCACCAGGTCGGCCTTGGCCAGCAGGGCCGCGCGCTCGGCCTGCGCTGCCAATGCGGCGCCGCCGATCTGCTCGCCGATGCTGCGCGCGATGGCGCGCACCCGCTGCACGCGCTCGCCCATCGAGCCGAGCCTGGCGTGGTAGACCACGCGGTCGAGTTGCGGCAGACGCGATTCGAGGGTCTTCTTGCGATCCTGGTCGAAGAAGAACTTGGCGTCGGCCAGGCGCGGCCGCACCACGCGCTCGTTGCCCTGCACGATGGCGCTGGCGTCGGCCGGGCGGATGTTGCTGACGACGAGGAACCTGTTCGTCAGCGCACCGCCCGCGTCGAGCAGCGGGAAGTACTTCTGGTTGGCCTTCATCGTCAGGATCAGGCACTCCGGCGGCACCGCCAGGAACTCGCGCTCGAACTCGCACAGCAGCACGTTCGGGCGCTCGACCAGGGCGGTGACCTCGTCGAGCAGGGCCTCGTCGTCGATCGGCCTGAGGCCGAGCGCGGCGGCGGCCTGCTCGAGCTGGCGCACGACCAAGCCGCGGCGCTGCTCGAACGACGCGATCACCGCGCCCTGCCGCTCGAGCTGCGCCGCATAGTGGTCGGCACCCTCGAGCTGCAGCGGGTCGACCGTCGCCTCGAAGCGGTGGCCGCGCGTGACGCGGTTCGCGGTGAGGCCGAGCGCCGTCACCGGCACGAGCTCGGTGCCGTGCAGCGCCACCAGGCCGTGCGCGGGGCGCACGAAGTTCACGCTCGACCAGCCGTCGGCGAGCTGGTAGCTCATGACCTTGGGGATGGGCAGCAGGCGCAGCGCCTCGTCCAGTGCGGCCTGCAGGCCCGCGCCCAGCGTCGAGCCTCGCACCGTGGTCGACCAGAACAGGGCTTCGGCCTTGCCGTCCATGCGGCGCTCGAGATGCGGCACGACGGTCGCGTCGGCCCCCAGGGCGGCCAGCTTCTTCAGCAGCGCGGGCGTCGGCGACCCTTGTGCGTCCAGCGCCACCGCGGCCGGCATCAGCTTGTGCGTCACCGGGCGGTCGTCGGCCTGCGCCGGCACGGCGCTGATGTGCACCGCCAGGCGGCGCGGGCTGGCGAACGGTGTCACCGTCGACCCGTCGCTCAGCAGGCCCTGGGCCTTCAGGCCGGCCGCCAGCGTCTGCGCGAACGCCTCGCCCAGCTTCTTCAGCGCCTTGGGCGGCAGTTCCTCGACGAACAGTTCGACGAGCAGGTTCTTGGGGGCGCTCATCTCAGGCCGCCTTCTTGGCCAGCTGCGCCTGCACCTCGTCGGCCCAGGCGCGCGGGGCCATCGGGAAGCCCAGGCGGGCGCGGCTTTGCACGTAGCTCTGCGCCACCGCGCGCGCCAGGTTGCGGATGCGGCCGATATAGGCCGCGCGCTCGGTCACGCTGATCGCGCCGCGCGCGTCGAGCAGGTTGAAGCAGTGGCCGCACTTGAGCAGCTGCTCGTAGGCCGGCAGCGCGAGCTGCGCGCCCATCAGGTGCTTGCTCTGGCGCTCGTGGGCGGCGAAGGCCGTGAGCAGGAATTCGACGTCGCTGTGCTCGAAGTTGTAGGTGCTCTGCTCGACCTCGTTCTGGTGGTACACGTCCCGGTACGTGAGGCCCTCGGTCCAGGTCAGGTCATAGACGTTGTCCACGCCCTGCAGGTACATCGCCAGGCGCTCCAGGCCGTAGGTGATCTCGCCGGTGATGGGCTTGCAGTCGATGCCGCCGACCTGCTGGAAGTAGGTGAACTGCGTCACCTCCATGCCGTTGAGCCACACCTCCCAGCCCAGGCCCCAGCAGCCCAGCGTCGGATTTTCCCAGTCGTCCTCGACGAAGCGCACGTCGTTTCTCTTCAGGTCGAAGCCCAGCGCCTCGAGCGAGCCGAGGTAGAGCTCGAGGATGTCGGCCGGTGCGGGCTTGAGCACCACCTGGTACTGGTAGTAGTGCTGCAGGCGGTTCGGGTTGTCGCCGTAGCGGCCGTCCTTCGGGCGGCGGCTGGGCTGCACGTAGGCCGCCTTCCAGGGCTCGGGGCCGAGCGCGCGCAGGAAGGTGGCGGTGTGGCTGGTGCCGGCGCCGACCTCCATGTCGTAGGGCTGCAGCAGCGCGCAGCCCTGGCGCCCCCAGTAGTCCTGGAGTTTCTGGATGATGTTCTGGAAGGTCAGCATGGCGTGGCCGGTGGGTCCGCACCGGCGGCCGTGGGCCGGCCGCCGGAGTGCGGGATTCTACGGACCGGGTCGGCGCCAGCGCCCCAGCAGCACAGCGGCCAGCACCGCCAGCGCGGCGAGGGGGGCCAGGCCCCACGACCCCGCCCAGCGCGCATACGGCGTGACGCCGCGGCGGCCTTCGACCACCGCGTCGAGCGTGCCGCGCGTGAACGGCGCCAGTTGTGCGGTGACGCGGCCGCGGTGGTCGATCACCGCCGTGGCCCCCGTGTTGGTGGCGCGGATCATCGGCCGCTGCAGCTCCAGGCTGCGCGCGCGCGAGATGTGCAGGTGCTGGGCCACGGCGATGGTGTCGCCGAACCAGCCGATGTTGCTGACGTTGGCGAGGATGGTGGGGCCGTCGCCGGGGGCGACGAAGCGCCGCGCCAGCTCCTCGCCGAACAGGTCCTCGTAGCAGATGTTGGGACCGATGCGCTGGCCACCCCATTCGAAGGACGGCGGCACCCGCGGGCCGCGCGCGAAGTCGCCCAACGGGATGTTCATGCGCTCGACGAACCAGCGGAAACCCGGCGGGATGAACTCGCCGAAGGGCACCAGGTGCTGCTTGTCGTAGCGGTAGAAGCCGCCCGGCTGTGCCGCCGCCGCGCGCGCGAGGCCGGCCACCGAGTTGGTGTAGCCGACCTCGAAGCTGCCCAGGGGCAGGCCCACCAGGGCGGCACGCGGGCCGTCGCGGAAGGGCGCGACCAGGGCGTCCCAGCCGGCGGGGCCGAGCTGGTCGGGCAGCAGCGGGATCGCGGTCTCGGGCGCCACCACCAGCGGGCCGCGCGCGCCGTGCAGCGCCTGCGCCAGCCAGGCCAGCGCCTCGGGCAGGCGCTCGGGGGCGAACTTCTCGTCCTGCGCCACGTGGGTCTGCAGCAGGGTCACGCCCAGCGTGCCGGCGCCTTGCGTGAAGTCGCGTCCGGCCAGCGGCAGCAGGGCCAGCATGCCCACGGCGACGAGCGCGCGCATGACGCGCGTGCGCAGGGCCGCCGTGCCCAGCAGCGGCCAGGCCACGAGCCCGGCCGCCAGCGCGCCCGCGCCGTAGACGCCGACCCACGGCAGCGCCGCGGCCAGCGGCCCGTCGACCTGGCCGTAGCCGGCGGCGGCCCAGGGGAAGCCGGTGAAGAGCAGCCCGCGCGCCAGCTCGGCGCCGAGCCAGGCGGTCGCGAACAGCGCGGCGTCGGCGCCGGCATGGCCGCGCCGGCCGCGCGCGAACAGCGCCATCGCGGCAGCCAGGTAGGCCGCCAGGGCCAGCGCCAGCAGCAGCACGGCCAGCGCCGCGAGCCCCGCTGGCAGGCCGCCATAGCGGTGCATGCTGATATAGAGCCACCAGGTGGCCGCCAGCAGCCAGCCGCCGCCGAAGGCCCAGCCGGCGAGCGCGGCGCGGCCGGGTGCGGCGCGCCGCACCAGCGTGGCAAGCCCGCCCAGCGCCAGCAAGCCCAGGGGCCACAGGGCGGGCCAGGCCGCGCTCAGGCTGCCGACCGCGCCCAGGGTGGCGGCGCCGGCCAGCACCGCCGCCCGGCGGTGGCGTTCAGTCGGCATCCGCCGCCGTGTCGGCGGGCTGGCGGGCGACGCGGAACCAGCGCACCGCGCCGCCGCGCGTGAGCATGACGGCGAAGCGCAGGCCGCCGAGCTCGACCGCCTCGCCGCGGCGCGGCACGCGGCCGAACTCGTGCGCCACCAGGCCGCCGATGGTGTCGAACTCGCCATCGGGGAGTTCGGTGGCGAAGGCCTCGTTGACCGAGGCGATCGGGGCGTCGCCGGCCACGCGGTGGGTGCCGTCGGCCAGGGTGTAGACGCTCGAATCGCGGTCGGCCTCGTCGAACTCGTCCTCGATCTCGCCGACGATCTCCTCGAGCACGTCCTCGATGGTGATGAGCCCGGCGGTGCTGCCGAACTCGTCGATCACGATGGCCAGGTGGTTGCGGTTGCTGCGGAAATCGCGCAGCAGCTCGTTCAGCCCCTTGCTCTCGGGCACGAACACGGCCGGCCGCAGCAGCGTGCGCAGGTTCAGCTCGGGCGCGCGCTGCAGCTTGAGCAGGTCCTTGGCCATCAGGATGCCGATGATGTTCTCGCGCTTGTCCTCGTAGACGGGGAAGCGCGAGTGGCCGGTGTCGATCACCAGCGCCAGCAGCTCGTCGTAGGGGGCGTCGATGTCGAGCAGGTCCATGCGCGGCGCGGCGACCATCACGTCGCCGGCGGTCATGTCGGCCATGCGGATGACACCCTCGAGCATCATGCGGCTCTCGGGGGCGATCAGCTCGCGCTGCTCGGCGTCGGCCAGCGTCTCGATCAGCTCGTCCTTCGAGTCGGGGCCGGGGACGACGAATTCGACCAGGCGTTCGAAGAAGCTGCGCTTGTCGACAGGGGGGCGGGACGGGGGCGGTTCGGACACGGCGGCGTGTCGATGGTCGCGGAAAGGGGAGAATACCCGACCCTTGACCGGCCGCCGCCCGACCCCATCTGCCAGGGCCGGCTCTCCTGAACCCCACTTCCCATGTCACAAGGCCTGATCCCCGCCACCATCCTCACCGGCTTCCTCGGCTCGGGCAAGACCACGCTGCTCAAGCGCGTGCTGTCCGAGCAGCACGGCCACAAGATCGCCGTGATCGAGAACGAGTTCGGCGAGGAGAACATCGACAACGAAATCCTGGTGGCCGACACCAACGAACAGATCCTGCAGCTGTCCAACGGCTGCGTGTGCTGCACCATCCGCGAGGACCTGCGCTCCACGCTGGCCACGCTGGCCGAGAAGAAGAGGAAGGGCGAGCTCGATTTCGAGCGCGTGGTGATCGAGACCACGGGCCTGGCCGATCCCGGCCCGGTGGCGCAGACCTTCTTCATGGACGACGAGATCGCCGAGACCTACCTGCTCGACTCGATCCTGACCCTGGTCGACGCCAAGCACGCCGACGGCCAGCTCGACACGCGCCAGGAGGCGCGCCGCCAGGTGGGCTTCGCCGACCAGATCTTCATCAGCAAGACCGACCTGGTGGCTGCCGAGGAGGTCGACGCGCTGATCCACCGCCTCAAGCACATGAACCCGCGCGCGCCGCAGCGCAAGGTGCACTTCGGCGAGGTGCCCATCAGCGCGGTGTTCGACCTGCGCGGCTTCAACCTGAACGCCAAGCTGGAGATCGACCCCGAGTTCCTGAGCGACGACGCTCACGCCCACCACGACCACGATCACGACGACCACGAGCACGGTGAGCACTGCGACCACCCGCACCACCACCATCACGACGACGACGTGAAGTCCTTCGTGTTCCGCTCCGACCGCGCCTTCAACCCGGCCAAGCTGGAGGATTTCCTGGGCGCCATCGTGCAGGTCTACGGCCCCAAGCTGCTGCGCTACAAGGGCGTGCTGTTCATGAAGGGCAGCGACCGCAAGGTCATCTTCCAGGGTGTGCACCAGCTGATGGGCAGCGACCTGGGTCCCAAGTGGACGCCGGGCGAGAAGAAGC
>DASTJE010000222.1:0-22275 GCA_035716845.1 Burkholderiaceae bacterium | reverse complement strand
TCCGAAGTTGTCGGGCCCACGCGGCAGTTGCTGGAAATTCGCTTTCGTATCGACGTGCCATTTCCGGGTCGGGCGCTGCAAGTTCCGTGTGGCTCCGACGGACGAGTCGAGCTCGACGAGCTCGACGATATGTGCCGGCAGGACTATCTGTTCGCGCGCATCCTCGAGAGGCTGGGGCGCGCTCATAGCCGGATCGTCGGCGACACGTCGATGCCTTCGCTGTCTTGACTCGGACCGCACGCTTCGAGCGATGAAAAGAAGGACGGCGGGAGCGAGTCCCGCCGTCGAAAGGGGTTGTCGGTCAAGTGACCATCAACCTAGGAGATCGTTCGCGAAACTAGGATGGCGGTGCCTGCTTTCAAGCAGCATGGTCTAGAACGAGTGGCGCACCCCTGCCGCCAGGCCGTACACCTTGTCATTCGCGACAGTCACGCCGGAGCTCCACAGCGGTAGTACCGCGATGTCCTTGTTGTTCACGTGTCCGAGCATCGCGAACAGTGCCGTTCGCCGCGACAAGGCATAGTCTGCGTTCAGCACCACCTGCTTGGACGAATTGGAAGAGGCCGAGTCCTTGAGGTTCCAATATTGCGCCGCCAACGTCAGCATCGGTGTTGCCTTGAAGCTCGCGCCGACAGTCCAGAACTTCGAGTCTCGGAAGCCTGTGACGCCTTCGTCGTTGTTGACATCGTCGAACGCGACGTGGACCTTGAACGAGCCGAAGTTGTAGGAGCCCGACAGGATCATCCATTTCACCGCGTCGCCGGCGAGGTTCTCGTCGCGCTGGTAGCTCAGCGAGATGGCCAGCGGTCCGTCGTTGTAGCCGACATTGCCGCCGACGTTGCGCCCCGTCACGTTTTCCCCGAGCGCGACGTGTGCCGAGAAGTCGATCGGGCCGAACTTCGGGCTGTCGTAGCGGATCTGGTTGCTGTTCCAGAAGTCGTTGCTGAGGCCCTGCGCCGCCAGGTTCGTTGCCATGCCGGTGTTGATGCCGGAAGGCGTCGCGCTCAACGTCGCGGCCTGCTTGATGATCGCGGCGGTGTAGTTGCGCCCGAAGGTGACTTCACCGAAGCCTCCGCGGAGACCGACATACGCGTTGCGCCGCCAGAATGCGGGCGTGGTGGCGGAAGCGCAGCCTGCAGCCGCGTTACACGCCCCTGAAGCTGCGCCGCCAGGCACCGAACCGTTCTTCGCGTCGAGAGGCGCTTCCAAATTGAAGAATGCCGCCAGGCCGCCGCCGAGGTCTTCCGTGCCTCTGACGCCGAAGCGCGACGAACTACCCGTGTCCGAGTTCAGCCGGAACAGGCGGTCGTCGGCTGTGTTAGTGCGACTGACCATCGCTGGCGCGATGTCGATCAGACCATAGAGGGTCACGCTCGATTGGGCCTGCGCCGCCAGGGAGGCTGTCGCGGCTAGACCGCCGAGAAGAATGTTGCGAGTGCGCATTCCGCTGATCGCGGACACCCATTCCAAGCTGATCGCGGACAGCGTTCCGGGCGATCGCGGACACCCTGGGTGAGATGCCTGAGTGACGGCCCGGATGGTAGAGCAACCGTCCGCCATCAGCGTGGAACGCTGTCCGCCATCAGCGCGGAGCGAGGCCAGCCGGGTTATCCACGCGGCGCCCTGGCGCCGGGTGGGTAACCCGGTGCCGAAGGCGTTCTGCTGGGTGTGGATGTGCAGCCGATTTCAGCCTTGTCCACGGCGGCGGCGGCGCTTGCGACGCTACGCCGCCGCGGTGGGCAAGGCGGTGCCCGAAGCGGCGCTGGGGTAGCGTGCCTCGGATGCCGTCAGGCTTGCGGCCTGGCCCGGCGCAGCGACTCGCCCTTGAGCGCGATGGTGTGCGCGCCATGCAGCAGCCGGTCCATGATGGCGTCGGCGATGGTGGGCTCGTCGAGCCACTGGTGCCAGGCGCTGGTGGGCAACTGGCTGGTGATCAGCGTGCTGCGGCAGCCGACCCGGTCGTCCAGCAGTTCCAGCAGGTCCTGGCGCTCCTGGGCGGCGATGGGAGCGATGGCCAGGTCGTCGAGCACGAGGACATCCAGCCGCGCCAATGCGGCAAGCCGGCGGCTGAAGCTGCCGTCGCCGTGGGCCACCTGCAACTCCTGCAGCAGCCGCGTGGCGCGTGCGTAGAGCACGCTGAAGCCCCGGCGTGCAGCCTGCTGCGCCAGGGCACATCCGAGCCAAGTCTTGCCGCAGCCGGTGGCCCCCGTGATCAGGACGTTGCGGCCGTGGCGGATCCAGTCGCCCTCGGCCAAGGATGTGACGAGGTGGCGGTCCAGGCCTCGGCCGGCACGCCAGTCGATGTCCTCGATGCAGGCGCTGCTGACCTTGAGCTTGGCGGCCTTCAGCAGCCGCGCCACGCGCTTGCCGTCGCGCCAGTCGAGCTCGCGCTGCACCAGCAGCGCCAGGCGTTGTTCGAAGGGCAGCGCTGCGGCGGCGGCCTGGGTAGCGGTGTCGTTGAGCGCGGCGATCATGCCGTCCAGGCGCAGGCCGCGCAGTTGGTCCAGGGTTTGTTGGTGAAGCATGCTGGGTTCGTCTCGAGGGGATGGGTAGGGGCGGTCGGTGCGCCGTGCATCAGTGGTGGCCGTAGTAGCCGGGCCCGCGCACGTTGTCGTGGCTGGGCATGGGGGCCGCAGCGCCGCCCAGCAGGCTGCTGCCCTGGCGGTCCAGGCCGCACTCCAGGATCGACTTCACGCTGCGGTAGTTCGGCGCCCGGATGGACTGCGCACGCGCGCAGGCGGCCTCCAGGCGCTCGTCGCCGTACTGCCGGGCCAGGCGCATCAGGCCCAGGCAAGCGCGGTAGCCCTGCTCGGGGTGCGGGCGATGCTGCATCTGCCAGCGCACCACGGCGGCGGTGGCCGCGCCGATGCGCTCACCCCAGCCGATGAGCTTGGCCGGCGTCCACTGCCGGTGCGCGCGGTGCGAGGCCGGCATGTGCTCGGCCACGGTGGTGAAGCCGCCGACCCTGGCGTTGCGAGCGTGCGCGGCGATGCGCTGGCGGCGCAGCAGCACTTCCAGCGTGCTGGCCGTGATGCGCAGTTCCACCGCCGCTCCGACGTGCTGGTGCGGCACCGAGTAGTAGTGGCCCTCGAAGGCGACGTGGTAGTCGATGTTCACCCGCGCGGGCTTGAACTGCGCCAGCACCATGGGCTGCTCCGGCAGCGGCTTGAGCGCCGGGGCGTCCAGCGCCTCGAAGGCGCTGCGCCGGCAGCCAGGCAGCTTCTTGAACGGCCGCTGGTTCAGTTCGGCCAGCAGCGACGCTATGGCCGCGTTGAGCTCACCCAGGCTGAAGAAGCGCCTGTTGCGCAGCCGCGCCAGGACCCAGCGCTCGACCACCTGCACCCCGACCTCCACCTTGGCCTTGTCCTGCGGCCGACCCGGGCGCGCCGGCAGCACGGCCACGCCGTAGTGCTCACCGAGCTCCTGCATCAGCCGGGCGGTGACGGGCTCGTAGGCGTCGGGGTTGGCGATCAGCGCGCGCGGCTGGTCGGGCACCAGCAGCCGGGGCACGCCGCCGATGAACTCCAGCGTCGCGATGATCGAGGCCACCCAGTCGGCGGCGGTCTGCTGCCAGGTGGCGCAGGCATAGGTGTAGTTCGACGCCCCCAGCACCGCCACGAACACCTGGGCGCGGCGGACCTCGCCCGTCACGGCGTCGACCACCGGCACCGTCTGGCCGGCGTAGTCCACGAACAGCCGTTCGCCGGCCGGGTGCAGCTGGCGCATCGAGCGCTTGAGCAGCTTGGCCCAGGCGCGGTACTTGTCGCAGAAGGCGCTGTAGCGGTAGGCCTGATCGCCAGCACCCGAGCGGTACTCCTCCCACAGCAGTTGCAGCGTCACGCCGGGGCGCTTGAGTTCCTGGTGCAACGCGGCGTAGTCGGGCTCGCGCCGCTGCGTGCTGCGCGGGCGCGGCGGCGGGTACAGCCGCGCCTGCAGTTCGTCGTCGCTCAGCGTACTGGCCGCCGGCCAGTCGATGCCGGCGCTGCGCGCGTACAGCGCGATCTCGCTGACGGTGGTCTTGCTGATGCTCAGCGCCGCGGCCACTTGCCGCGTGCTCAGGCCGGAGTCGGCCAGTAGTTGCAGTGTTCGTCTGATCTTGCTCATGAGGACCCTTGGTGTGGGCATCGCCGCTCCGGCCAAAAAAGCCGGGCAGCCTATGCCTCGTTGGGTCACTCAGGACACCCCGCCGGTGTCCGCGATCAGAACGGAACGCTGTCCGCCATCAGCGTGGAACGCTGTCCGCCATCACGGCGGAATGCTGTCCGCCATCACAGCGGAACGGTGTCCGGGATCGCGCGGAATACGCACGAGGGATCACCGGTTGTCTCCATGAGTAGTTGAAGTACGGTGGAAGGCCTTGCGGCGTAGCTAACGCCACAAGTCAGCTACCAAACGCATGTTAGGCCACTTTGCTCATGCCGAACCGGGGGCTTTCCCGCGGATCCGCGCCGGTTGATGTACCCGTCCGGCGCTACCGACCTGCCCAGGAGCGTGATCCACAGCCGTACCAACCACCGCTGGAGGTGCCTCGACCACATCGCGGTGCTCGGCCTGCACGGTGCCCAGCAACTGCTCGTCGTCGGCCGCTGTACCACATCGGCGCGTTCTGCCTGTCCGGCCCCGAGGTGCTGGAAATGGGCAGCCTGCTTGCGAGGTACTGCGCGAGTTCCGCCTCGAGCCGACGCTGGCGCCGATTGAACGCGAGAAGCTGGCCGCCGACTGGATTGCGCCGGTGATGCTGAACCGTCCGCTCGCGCTGCCCGAGCGCGACCGCCTCGATCTGTCCAGCCTGCGCTGGCAGATCGGCGGCAAAGAGCGGACGCCCGAAGAGCGAGTCCGGGAGTTCCGCTCTCCGTTCCCCAACGGACACTGCGACGACGGCTACGGCCTCACCGACAGCTGCCAGGGCGACACGCTGATGGAAGCCGACCGCGAGATCGAGAAGGTCCGCTCGACCGACCGCGTGCTACCGCACGTGGAACTGCGCGTCTGCGACGACTGCGGTAGGGCCTCGCCGGCTGCTGGGGCCGGCGAGACTTGCCTGCGCGGTCTCAAGTTCACTGCGGGGGCTGCTGGCGCGATGCGGACAAGACCGCAGCGAGCTCTCACGCCGGCGGCTGGTTCCGCATCGGCGACGCCGGCCATGTCGATGCCGAGGGATTCGTGTCTCTCACCGACCGCAAGCAGGTAATGATTGCCAGCGGCGGCGAGAACATCGCCTCCAGCGAAGTGGAGCGTGTGCCATTCCAACTGCCACAGGCGCTCGAGGCGGCGGCCGTCGGCCGGCCTGACGCGCAGTGGGGCGAACGGGTGGCGACGTTGGTCGTGCTACGAACCGGCGCAACGCTCACGCTGGAGGAACTGCAGGCGCTTTGCCGCGGCAAGCTGGGCGGCTTCCAGTTGCCGCTCCAGCGGGTGCTGCGCGCCGAACAGGGCAGCCCGGCGAATGGGGGCTGACGTTCGGATCGACTTATCTGGAGGGGTGGTCGTGGTGACCTGTCGCGCCAGCGGCATCGGCGAGGCCCGCGTACAGGTGCTTGCCGTGGCCGCCGGGAGCTTTGTGGGTTCGCTCGATGTGGGCGACGCGTCCGTCGATGCGGCCGTGGCTGCAGTGGATGCGCAGTGCGGTGTGCCGCAGCGCACGATGCCGCCCGAGGAACTGACGATGGGCCAGTGGAGCTTCGTCGCCCGGGTCGACCTGCGCGGCGCCTACCCGTGCCGCGCGTGCGAGCGGCGGGGCGATAGTCAACATCGCGTCGCTGGCCGGCATGGGCTCCTGCCCGCTGTTTTCGTACGGGCCTGTCAAGGCGGGCCTGATCAACCTGACCGAGTGAGTGCCTGGGGGCGGAATGGTGCCGAGGAAGGTGCGCGTGAACGCGTTCTCGCCTGGCTCCACGCAGACGCTCGCGCTCGAGAAGGGCGTGCTCCCGGGCGGCTGGTGCAGGTCCGGGAGATTGCGCAGGCGGTGGCTTTCCTCGCGTCTGCCCAGGCCTCCGCCGTCGCAGGCATCAACCTGCCGGTGGACGCCGGCTATCTCGTTGCGATCCCGTGGGCAAGTTAGGGCGGACTGCGGAGCGCGCTGCCGGTGGAAAGCCCCGGTTGACGACACTGTCGAACGTTTGTTAGCCTGACATGAGGCTGAAAGTTACCCGACGGAGCACCGCATGCGCATCGGCAGCGTCGAATTCGAAACGAAGGGCCGTGTCGCGGTCCTCACCCTGGACGAGCCCACCAAGCTGAACGCCATCTCGCTTGGGATCCGGCAGGGCGTGACCGAGGGCCTGGCGAAGATCGAGTCCGACCCCGAGATCCGCGTGGGCATCCTCACCGGCCGCGGCGACAAGGCCTTCTGCGCCGGGGCCGACATCAGTACCTTCCCCGAGTCGCCCGAACAGGCGCGCGACTTCATCGCCGGCGTGCTGCCGGTGCTCGAGGCGCCGGAGCGCTGTCGCAAGCCGCTGATCGCCGCGGTGAACGGCATCGCCTTCGGCGGTGGCTTCGAGCTGGCGATCGCCTGCGACTTCATCCTCGCCTCGGAACGCGCGAAGTTCGGCGTGCCCGAGATCCAGCTCGGCCTGCTGCCTGGCTTTGCGCTGCTGCGGCTGCACCAGATCGTTGGCAGGCCCAAGGCCAAGGAGATGAGCATGCTGGGCGAGCCCATCTCTGCCGCTGAGGCGGTGAGTCTGGGCATTGCGCTGCGCGCCGTGGCGCCCGAGCAGCTGATGGACGAGGCGATGGCCTTCGCCGAGAAGCTAGCGGCCAAGCCGCAGATGGCGCTGCAGATGGCCAAGTCGTTCTACAACAAGGGCATCGGCGGCGACGACATGCGCTATGCGATCGACGCCTTCCCGTTCCTGTTCCAGACCGACGACGTGAAGGAAGGCGTCGCCGCCTTCCGCGCCAAGCGCAAGCCGGTCTTCAAGTGACGGGCCGGGGTGCACGATGAGCCGGGCCATGCTGCACAACTCTTTCTGCGATGCCTGGGGCATCGAGGTGCCGATCTTCCTGGCCGGCATGGGCGTGGGCGGCCGCGCCACCCCGCCGGCACTGGTGGCGGCGGTGTCGCAGGCGGGCGGCCTGGGCGTGCTCGGCTGCTCTGGGCTCTCGCCGGAAGAGACGCGCCGCCGCATCCGCGCCGTGAGGACACTGACCGACAAGCCCTTCGGCGTGGATCTGCTGCTGCCGGCGCGCATCGCCGATGCGCCGCCCACGCGCACGGCCGTGCGCGACGAGATCCGCGCGCGCTTTCCGAAGCACGCCGACTTCGTGCAGGAGCTGATCCGCCGTTACGGCCTGCCCGACGTGAAGCCGGCCGACGAGACGGTAGTCAACATCGACTACGCGAAGGCGGTGCTCGAGGTGATCTTCGACGAGCGCGTGCCGGTCTTCGCCGCCGGGCTCGGCGACCCGGACTTCCTGCTCGAGCGCGCGCGTGCGCAGGGCATGAAGTTGATCGGCCTGTCGGGTTCGGTGCGCAATGCGGTACGGCAGAAGAAGTCCGGTGTCGACGCGATCGTCGCGCAGGGCACCGAGGCCGGCGGCCATACCGGCACGGTGGCATCGCTGCCGCTGATTCCGCAGGTGGTGGACGCGGTGAGCCCGACACCGGTGCTTGCCGCCGGCGGCATCGCCGACGGGCGCGGCATCGTCGCCGCGCTCGCGCTGGGCGCGCAGGCGGTGTGGATCGGTACCGCCTTCCTCGTTGCCGACGAGGGTCAGTTGTTCGATGCGTGCAAGGACCAGATCGTCGCGTCGGACTCCGAAGCCTTCCGCATCAGCAAGATCTGGACGGGAAAGACCGTGCGTGCCTACCACGGCGAGATCGCGCAGGCCTGGGCGGAGTCGGGACTGCCGACACTGGAGACGCCGCACCAGCGCATCCTGATGGAGGATTTCCTGGCTGCTGCGCTCGCGGCCGGGCGGCACGACCTCTTCTACAACATCGCCGGCCAGGCGGGCGGGCTGGTCAGGGCGCGCCGGCCGGCGAAGGACATCATGGCCGATCTCGTCGACGGCGCCGTCGAGCAGTTGCGCCGGCTGCAGCGCGACCTCGTCGTCAGCCTGCCCTGATTCCGCTCCACCGGGGAGAACCATGGCCACCAAAGCCATCGTCAGTGGCGTGCACGACACGCAGGTAGGTGCGCTGCCGGAGAGCACGTGCATGTCGCTGCACACCGAGGCCAGTCTCGGCGCGCTGGCCGACGCGGGACTGAAGCCGTCGGACATCGACGGCCTGCTCACCGCCTATTCGTTCGCCTCGCCGCAGCTGATGCTCGGTGGCGTGCTCGCCGAGTACCTCGGCATCCGGCCGAAGGTCAACGCCTCGATCTGCATGGGCGGCATGACCGGCGGACTGCTCGTGCGGCATGCCGAGTCGCTGGTGAGCTCGGGCATGTGCCGCCACGTGCTGTGCGTGACCGGCGACAACCGCCTCACCGGCATGGGCGAGAGGGTGCAGGCCGCGCTGGCCGACGTGGGCCACGAGCAGTACGAGCAACCCTACGGCATGAGTGTGCCGGCCGCCTTCGCGATGGCCGCGCAGGTCTACTTCCACGAAGGCTGGCTCAACGGCGACCACCTCGCCGCGGTGGCAGTGAACCAGCGCGCCAACGCGGCGCTCCATCCGCAGTCGCACATGAAGAAGCCGATCACGATGGACGATGTGCGCAGGTCCAAGTTGATCGCCTCGCCGCTGCGCATGCTGGACTGCTGCCTGGTCTCCGACGGCGGCGCGGCGGTGCTCGTCAGCGCCTCCGAGACGGGGCGCGACCTGCCCAAGCGCGCCGTCGAACTGCTCGCCACCGGGGAGGGCCACACCCACGAGCACATCTTTGCCGCGCCCTCGCTGGTGGACTTCGGCTGCCGCGAGTCGGTGGCCGACGCGCTGGGCCGCGCCGGGCTGAAGCATTCCGACGTCGACTGCGCGCACATCTACGACTGCTTCACGAGCACGCTGCTGATCCAGCTCGAGTCGATGGGCTTCTACCAGCGCGGCGCGGCCGGCCCGGCGGCGCTCGCCGGCGAGTTCGCCATCGGCGGCAAGTTCCCGCTCAACACCAACGGTGGGCTGCTGTCGTACGGATCATCGGGTGCGGCCGGCGGCATGTTTCACGTCGTCGAGGCGGTGCGCCAACTGCGCGGAGAATGCGGGGCACGCCAGGTCAAGGACGCCGAGGTCGCGCTCGCGCACACGCTCGGCGGCATCTTCTCGGGCCATTGCTCGATCCTGATGGGGAGGGCCTGACCATGTCCGACGTGCCAGCCAAGCCGGTGCCGGTGCCCGACAGCATTAGCCGCCCGTACTGGGAAGGCGCCAACCTGGGTGAGTTCCGCTTCCAGCGCTGCAGCGCCTGCGGCAAGGCGCAGTTCTATGCGCGCAACGCCTGCCGGCATTGCCATGCGACGGAACTGCACTGGGAGAAGGCCGCGGGCAGCGGGCGCATCGCAAGCTTCTCGGTGATCCACCGCGCGCCGATAGCGTCGTTCGCAGGCGACGCCCCGTACGTACTGGCGTTGGTCGACCTCGACGAGGGCTTCCGCTTCATGTGCAACGTGCTGCGCTGCGACCACGCGCAGGTGCGCATCGGCATGGCGGTGCGCGTGTGCTTCGAGTCGCGTTCCGGCAGCGAACAGCAGATTCCTCAAGTGGAGCCCGCATGAGCGACGGACCGGTCTTCAACTTTGCCCACTACGAGCCGGGCAAGCACTACGGCGCGCGCGAGTTCGCAGTGGACGACGCCACCGTCGCGAAGTGGCGCAGCGTCTACCCCAACGACGACGACTCCGGCGTCATGCCCGCCGGCATGCTGGCGATGATCGTCATCGACGCCGTGCTCACCCTGAACTCGCCGCGCCCGCCGGGCGGCGTGCACGGCGGGCAGACCTTCGACATCCGGCGCATGCCGCGCATCGGCGAGTCCATCCGCACCGACGTGTGGTGCCTCGACAAGGAGATCAAGAAGGAGCGCAAGTGGGTGCGCGTGCGCAGCGAGACGCGTGCCGTCGGATCGAACGAGCTGCTGTTCACCGGCGTCATGACGACGCTGTTGGCGCAGTAGAGGAGGGCCGCATGCAGGCGCAGCTGACACCGTCGACCAAGCATGTGGACTTCGACACCATCCTGAAGTACGCCGCGGTCACGAACGACTACAACCCCATCCACGTCGACAAGGACTTCGCGGCGGAGAGCCCGATGGGCGGCATCATCGCCCACGGCACCATGTCGGTGGCTCTGATCTGGCAGGCGCTGAAGAACACCCTGGGGCTCGATGCGCTGAACCGCATCCACCTCGAGATCCGCTTCGTGCAGCCGGTGCGCATCGACGACGACGTGACGGGCGGCGGCGAGCTGCGCATCGGCAGCGAGCCGCCGGTCTACGACGTGTGGGTGCGCAACGGCAAGGGGCAGGATGTCATCAAGGGCACCGCGACGGTCAAGCCGGCAGGAGCGGGCGCATGAGCCTGAAGAACACCGCCTGCATCGCGGGCGCGTACGAGCACCCGATCCGTCGCGCCGACGACAAGTCGGTGGCACAGCTGCACGCGGAGGTCGCGCGCGGTGCGCTGGCCGACGCCGGGTTGGCGATGCAGGACGTCGACGGCTACTTCTGCGCCGGCGATGCACCCGGGCTGGGTGCACTTTCGATGGTCGAGTACCTGGGCCTTAAGCTTCGCCATGTCGACACCACCGAGACCGGTGGCTCGTCCTACGTGGTGCATGTCGCGCACGCCGCGGCGGCCATTGCCGCCGGGCGCTGCAATGTCGCGCTGATCACGCTCGCCGGGCGGCCCAAGGCCGAGGGCATGGCCACGGGGACCGCGCCGCGTAACTACGGGCCCGCGCCCGATGTTCCGTTCGAGCTGCCCTACGCGCCGACGACCGTGAACATGTACGCGATGGCGGCGATGCGCCACATGCACGAGCATGGCACGACGAGCGAGCAGCTGGCGTGGATCCGCGTCGCCGCCTCGCACCACGCCCAGCACAACCCGCACGCGGTGGTGCGCGATGTGGTCACCGTGAAGGACGTGGTCGGCTCGCCGATGATCGCCGATCCGCTGCACCGCCTCGACTGCTGCGTGATCAGCGACGGCGGCGGCGCACTGGTCGTGGTACGGCCCGAGATCGCGCGCAGCCTGAAGCGCCCTGTGGTGAACATCATCGGCACCGGCGAATACCAGCGCGCTCAGAGCGGCGGCAAGGTCGACCTGCTCACCACCGGCGCGGCCTGGACGGGAAGGGCTGCCTTCGCCGAGGCTGGCATCAAGCCGTCGGACATCCAGTACGCATCGATCTACGACAGCTTCACGATCACCGTGCTGCTGACACTCGAGGATCTGGGCTTCTGTGCCAAGGGTCAAGGCGGGCGATTCGTGAGCGACGGCAACCTGATCGCCGGCAGCGGCAGCCTGCCGGTCAACACCGACGGCGGCGGGCTGTGCAACAACCACCCCGGCAACCGCGGCGGCATGACCAAGGTGATCGAGGCTGTACGCCAGTTGCGCGGCGAGGCGCATCCGACGGTGCAGGTGCCGAACTGCCGGCTTGCGCTGGCGCATGGCACCGGTGGTTCGCTCGGTACCCGGCACGGCAGTGCCACCCTCATCCTGGAGCGGCAATGAGTCTGACGATCTCGCGGCGGAGCATGCCCGCACCCACCGTCTACCCCGAGGCCAAGCCGTTCTGGGATGCCGCGGCCGAGGGCAGATTGCTCGTCAAGCGCTGCAGCGAGTGCGGCGAGCACCATCACTACCCGCGCGACGGCTGCCCGTTCTGCGGCAGCGTGAACACCGAGTGGCGGCAGGCGGGCGGGCAGGGCACGATCTACAGCTTCAGCATCATGCGACGTGCCGAGGTGCCGAGGTGCCGAGGTGCCGTATATCGTCGCCTATGTGACGCTCGATGAAGGGCCGACGGTCATGACCAACATCGTCGATGCCGATGCCGATGCACTACGCATCGGCCAGCGCGTGGCGGTGCGCTTTCATCCCAGTGAAGGCGGGCCGCCGCTGCCGGTGTTCGTACCACTTTGACCCGAGGGCCGACGAACGCCGGCTCCGGAGGATTCAAGCCAGCCAGCGTTTGCGCCGCCGGTAGTGCTTGATGTCCTTGAAGTCGCGGCCCTCGGCGCCGCCGAGGTAGGCCTCGCGGATGTCGGGGTTGTTGCGTAGCACCTC
The DNA here is from genome assembly GCA_035716845.1 of Burkholderiaceae bacterium. Lineage (GTDB taxonomy): Bacteria > Pseudomonadota > Gammaproteobacteria > Burkholderiales > Burkholderiaceae_C > CADEEN01. Next base: position 10,098 of record DASTJE010000222.1, on the reverse strand, counting down.
GGCCTCGTCGTGCATCACAACGCGCCCGTTCTCGATCAGGTAGCCGTGAGAGACCACATCGAGCGCCGCGATGGCATTCTGCTCGACGAGCAGGATCGACATGCCCTCCTCGCGGTTGATGCGGCGCAGGATGTCGAAGATTTCGGCGACGATCACAGGGGCCAGGCCTAGGCTGGGCTCGTCGAGCATCAGCAGTTTGGGCTGCGTCATCAGCGCTCGTCCGATGGCCAGCATCTGCTGTTCACCGCCCGACAGGTAGCCCGATTTTGCGGTGCGGCGCTCATACAGGCGTGGAAAGTAGGCATAGACCCGGTCGCGGTTACGCAGCATGTCGGCTCGGCCTCCATGCACGGCGGAAGCTGCGATCAGGTTTTCCTCTGGCGTCAGATGTTCGAAGACCCGACGGCCTTCGAGAACCTGCGCAATGCCCAACTTGACACGGTCTTGGGGCGCGAGTCGGCCGATGTCCTGACCCATGAACTGCACGTTGCCGCGCGTGACTTCGCCACGCTCGGACTTCAGTAGCCCGCTGATCGACTTGAGCGTGGTGCTCTTGCCGGCGCCATTGGCACCCAGCAGTGCCACCATGCCGCTCTGGGGCACCTCGATGGAGACACCCTTGATGGCCAGGAAGACGTGGTCGTAGATGACCTCGATGTTGTTGAGCGTCAGGGCGGTCGTCATGGGAGGCTCGGTTCCAGCGTGGAATTCGCGGTCACTTGTTCGCCTTGGCAAAGTCCGCCGAGTTGGCCTTGATGAGCGTGCTCACCAGGCCGGTGTAGTCGGCGAACCAGGGCGTCTGCGGCACCCACTTGGTGCCGTCCCACATGTCGATGCGCGTCTTGCCTCCACCGCCGTGGTCCTGCGGCGTCACGGTGATCGGCGCCATGAAGCCCTTGGCGTCGTGGTTCTTCAGGCGGTACATGCCCTGGCGAATCTTCTCCGGCGTGAGCGGCCATCCTTGAGTCTTGATCGCAAGGCGCACGCCCTCGAATGCCGACGAGTAGACTGCGAGGCCGGTGTTGTAATACGAGTCAGCGACGAGTTTTCTGTCGCCGTTGCCCTTGCCCTTGTCGTACAACTCGCGCAGGATGTCCTGCACCAGCGGATGTTCGGCGCCGCCGCTCACCACGGCAGACCGCTTCAGTCCCTTGGCGGCGGCGGCGCCAAAGTTGTTGATGTCGACTTCGTTGATCCAGTTGCCCGTCACCATGCGCTCGATGGGGATCCCGTTGCGCTGCATCTCGCGGAAGGAGATCGGATTCAGCGGCGAGAAGGACCACAGCACCACCCAGTCGGGTTGATATCGGCGGATCTGCGCGAATGCCGCGCTCTGGTCATTGCCCGGGACAGGAAACGGGAAGGTCTGGAAGTCAAATCGTTCGAGGCGTTTGAGAGCCTCGAACACCGGGATCGGCTCGCGACCGAACGGGGTATCCAGGTAAAGGAACGCAATCTTCTTGCCGTCCAGGTTGCCGCCGGCCTGCTTCTTGAAGTAGCTGACGATGTTCGCGGCTTGGCCCCAGTATGTGGGCGCCAGCACGAACACATTCTTGAACACCTCGCCATCCACCGCATCGCCCCGGCCCACTAGAGGCTGCAGCAGGATGTTGCCGTCCTGCATGATGCGCGGCAGCACCGCGCGTGACACCGGCGTTGAGAAGAAGTCGAAGACCATCACGCCTTCGCGCTTGAGCCGTTCGTAGCAATCGATGCCGCGCTGGGGCTCGTTGCCGTGATCCTGAACCGTCACCTGGATCGGATGCCCTTCAAGCCCCCCTCGGAGGTTCATCAGGTCGGCAAAGTCCTTGGCGGCTTGAGCCACCTGCGGCACGGCTGCGACGTAGATCTTGGTGAGGTCGTAGCACAGGCCGAAGCGGACGGGATCGGCGGCTTGGGCCTGTGCGGTTGCCGTGGCGGTAACGAGTGCTACGGCGGCAATGGCTCGAATCAGGCTGGATCGCATGGGGCGTTCTCCGGTTGAGGGCGCCGCATCCGAGGTCATCCCGGTCGCGGCGCCGCTGTTTGTCGTTACTTGCCTGCGGACTTGGCAAACTCGCCAGAGTGCTGCTTGACGGTGCTCCAGACAAGGTCGGCGTATTCGGCGGACCAGTCGCTCTGCGGGACCCACTTGCTGCCGTCCCACATTTCGATTCGCGTCTTGCCGCCACCGCCATGGTCTTTGCCTGTGACGGTCAAGGCGGGCTGCAGTCCAGCGGCATCGAAATCGCGAATGCTCTCGAGCCCCTTGCGCATCTTCGCAGCGGTGAGTGGCGCCTTCTCGTTCTTCAGCGCGAGTCGAGCGCCTTCGAAGATGGTCGAGTACGTGGCCAGACCCAGCGCATAGTAGATGTCCGACACAAGCTTGCGGTCGCCATTCCCCTTTCCCTTGTCGTAGAGTTCTTGAAGGATTGTCTTGATGGTCGGGTGATCGGTGCCGCTGACCACAGGCGTTGCCCGCCGAATGCCCTTGGCTGCCTCCGCGCCGATATTGGCAATGTCCACGTCGTTCAGCCAGTTGACGCTGACGATCCGTTCCAACGGAATGCCGTTTCGTTTTGCCTCTTTGGCAGCCACGACATGCATGGCCGAAAAGGCCCAGTGCACGATAAGGTCGGGTTGGAAGCGTCGGAGCTGTGACCACGCCGAAGACTGGTCGTTGCCAGGAAGCGGGTAGGGGAACAACTGAAGCTCGAAGCCCTCCCGCTTCTGCAACTCCTGCATCACCGGGATCGGCTCTTGGCCGAACGGGTAGTCGATGTACAGGAACGCGATCTTCTTGCCTTTGAGCGAGCCACCCGATTGCTTCTTGTAGTGACCGACGATGTTTGCTGCCTGGCCCCAATAGGTCGGGCCCAGCGGGAACACCCAGTTGAATACCTCGCCGTCGACAGCATCGCCCCGCCCGACCATGGCCTGGATCATGACCTCACCATCCTTCATGGCCCGCGGCAGCACGGCGCGGGAAACGGGTGTGGACAGCAGGTCGACCGTCAGCGCCTGGCCTTTCACGCGCTCGTAGCACTCGATGCCGCGTTGAGGCTCGTTGCCGTGGTCCTGCACGATGATCTCGACCGGGTTGCCTTCGATGCCGCCTCGCAGATTGGTCAGTGCCGCGTAGTCCTTAGCAGCCTGGGCAAACTGGGGTGTGACGAAGGTGTACGCCTTGGTGAGGTCGTAGCAGAGCGCGAAGCGGATCGGCTCGGCCGCGAAGGATGCCTGCGCCCCAAGGGCGAGCGCGGTGGCGCCGAGCAACAGTCTGAATCTTTGGATCACGGTGACACTCCTCGTCGGGTAGGTTGGCTGGAAACGGAAGGAGGCTAGATTCACCTTCTGGCGTAGCCAAAGGGCCAGAAGATGAAGTAGTTGCGCAGGTTGCTGTAGATCTTGGCCAAGCCAAGCGGTTCGAAGAGGAGAAACCCGATGATCAACACGCCGTACAAGAAAGCCGGAATGTGTGCCAGCAATTCGATACCAATCTTCAGGTCGGCGGCCTGGGCAGCGGCGAAGATCAGGTTTGCCACGACGCCCGGCAACAGCAGGATGAACGCCACGCCAAAGTAGCAGCCGATCACGCTGCCGAGCCCGCCCACGATCACCATCGCCAGCACCTGGATCGATACGTTCACGGCGAACTGCTCGGGCGTGACCGCGCGGTAGAAGGTGAAAATGAGGATGGCCCCGGTGACGCCGCCGATGAACGAAGACATCGCGAAGGCGACCAGCTTGTAGTAGAAGCTGTTGACGCCGATCACGGCAGCGGCGAAGTCTTTCTCGCGTACGGCCACCAGGGCGCGGCCCAGGCCCGACCGGCGCAGGTTGAGCATGAACACCGTGACCAGGATGCACCAAACCAGCGCCACGTAATAGAGTCCGGCATCCGAGGTGATCTCGACGCCCAGCAAGCGCATCGGTGGCGCCTGGATCGTGGCCTGGGTGCCACCGCTGACTGCGGGCACCTTGTTGATCACCCAGTCCATCACGAACTGCAATGCCAGTGTGCTGAGCGCAAGATAAAGGCCGCGCACGCGCAGCGCCGTGATCGCGAACGCACTGCCGATGAGCGTGGACATCGCGCCGGCGAGGAGCAGCGCGATCTCGAACGGCACGCGGTGCAGCGTCGCGTGCACCGCCGTGTAGGCGCCGATGCCCATGATCGCGGCGTACCCGAAGTGAAACTGTCCGGCCCAGCCGAGGATCAGGTTCAGCCCCAGCGCGGCGGCTGTCCAGATGAGCCACGGCAGCATGTAGCTCTTCATGTACAACGGGCTCAGCAGCGCCGGCGCCGCCAGCGCCAGCGCGACCAGTACGCCAATCTGCCAACGATCGAATGGAATGGGGAACAGCTGCCTGTCCCCGCGGTAGGTGCTGTGGTGAATTCCAGCCTGTCGAAAGAACATGGTGATCAGATCCTTTGAATGTCTTCGCGACCAAACAGGCCGTGCGGGCGGACCAGAATGGTGAACACCAAGGTACCGGCCACGACGAGTTCTCGGCTGCCACCGCCGACGATCGGATCGAGATAGCCCGATGCAACGCTCTGGAACATGCCCAGAAGCAGCCCCGCGAGGATGGCGCCGCCGATGCTGTCCAGTCCCCCCAGCACGGCCACCGTGATGCCCATCAGCAGCAGCAGCGAGAGCGACTGATCAACCCCCTGGATCGAACCCCAAAGAGCGCCGGCCAGGGTGGCCACCACCGCGGACATCGCCCAAGACAGTGCCACTCCGCGCTCCACCGAGATGCCCACCGACCACGAGGCGGTGTAGTCGTCGGAGATGGCGCGTAGCACGATGCCCATGCGTGTGCGGAAGAAGAGAACGAAGAACCCGAACAGCGACAGCGCAATCACACCGCCTGCGACGTAGCTGCGGTTGACGAGTACCGGCCCGATGAACAGGGGGTCGGCCGAGATCGGCAGCGGCAACACACGGTTGGTGCCGCCCCAGGCCACCAGCGCGCTGGCGCGCACGAAAATGTCCAGCGCCAGCGTCATCATCAGGATCATGATCAGCGGGCGGCCTGCGAGACGGCGCAGCGCCACGCGCTCGATGCCCATGCCGATGCCGAACATCACCACCATGCCCGCGGCAAGCGCCGCCCAGATGGGCAGCTTCATCGTCTCGAACAACGCCAGCACCACGTAAGCGCCCAACATCGCCAGCGCGCCCTGCGCCAGGTTGGGCACCGACGAGGACTTGTAGATCAGTACGATCCCCAGCGCTACCAGCGAGTACATCAGCCCGGACAGGGCGCCGTTGATTGCCAGCTCGAAGAAGAACGGCCAATCCATGATCAGAGATCCTCCAGCGCGAGTTCACGCTCGATGACACCGGTCTCCCCGGTGTCGTAGGTGATCTGCGCCTTCATCCGCACCGAGCGCGTATGCGAGTACAGGGCCTGGATGACGGCGGCGTAGTGCTCATCGATCACGTTGCGTCGCAGCTTGCGGGTGCGCGTGATCTCACCGTCGTCGGCGTCGAACTCCTTGTGCAGGTTGACGAAGCGCCTAATGCGCAGTGCTTCGGGGAGGGCTCCGTTGACGTGCCGGATCACGCCGGCCACCAGGTCGTAGACCTCTCGCTTTTGCGACAGGTCGGCATAGGAGATGTAGGGGATGCCTCGGACCTCGGCCCAATGCCCGACGGCCTCGCTGTCGATGCAGACCATCGCGCACAGGTGGTCCCGCCCGGCGCCGAGCACGGCCACGTCGCGAACGTAGGGGCTGAACTTGATGCGGTTCTCGATGTAGCCCGGGATGTATCGCTCGCCTCGGGCCGTGTGGACGACCTCTGACACACGGCCCAGCACCACCAGATGCCCGTCCGGTTCGACGTAGCCGGCGTCACCCGTGTGGAGCCAGCCGTCGACCAGCGTCTTGCGTGTCGCCTCCTCGTTCTGGAAGTAGCCGTTGAAGATGCTACCGGAGCGCAGCAGAATTTCTCCATCGTCGGCGATGCGGCAGTCGACACCCGGCAGCGGCCGGCCCACCGTGTGCAGCCGCACCTCGTCGGCAGCCTGCACTGAATTGAAGGCGCTGCTTTCGGTCTGGCCGTAGAGTTGACGCAGGTTGATGCCCAGCGCGCGGTAGAAGAGGAAGGTGTCCTCGCCCATCGCCTCGCCGCCGGTTAGAGCCACCCGCATGCGGCTCAGGCCAAGCTGGTCCTTCACAGGGCCGAACACCATCCATTCGCCCAGCCGCAGCATGAGCCGCTGTGCCGCCGACGGCGCTTTGCCCTCAAGCTTCAGGCGTTCGGCGGCGACGCCGCGGTTGATGAAATGATCGAAGATCCGCTTCTTCAGCGGCGTCGAATCCTCCATGCGCACGCGAATTGTCGTGAGCATGTTGTCCCAGCTGCGCGGCGCAGCGAGGTATAGCGTGGGGGCGATCTCGCGCAGGTTGCGGAGTACCGTTTCCGAGCGCTCGGGGATGTTGATGGTGAAGCGCAGCGCCACGCCGGCCGCCATGGATACGGCAAAGTCGCCGATCCAGGCCATCGGCAGGTAGGCGAGGATCTTTTCGTCGAAGCCGAAAACTTGGCCCTTGGCCGCGTTGCTGACACCTGCGAGGACGTTGCGCTGCTGCAGCACCACGCCCTTTGGCTTGCCGGTGGTGCCGGACGAGTGCACGAACACCGCCGGCCCGTCGGGCCGCGAGCGCTGGATGATGTCGTCGCGCAGGGCGGGCTGATCTCGCAGCCGTGCGGCGCCTGCGTCGCGCAGGCTTTCCCAGCCAACCAGGCCCGCGACCCGGTAGTTGTTCAAGCCACGCGGGTCGTCGTACACGACGTGTGCCAGGCCCGGTGCCGTCTCGCGCAACTCGAGCACCTTGTCGACCTGTTCCTGGTCCTCCGCGAGTGCAAACCGTGCCCTTGCCTCGCTGGCAAAGTGCAGTACCTCGGCGGGCGTGGCGTCGGGGTACACCGGCATCGCATAGCCGCCGAGTGCACCTACAGCCAGCATGCCCATGTACAGCCGAGCCCGGTTGTCGCCCAGGACCAGCAGCGAATCGCCGGGGGCGAAACCCATCTGCTCCAGGCCCGCGGCCACGGCGAGCACCTCGTCAAGCACCTCGGCCCAGGTGAACTCCTGCCAGATGCCCAGCGCCTTCTCGCGCATCGCTACGCGGGCACCGTGAGTGCGGGCGTTGAGCGCCAGCAGCCGAGTCAGCGTCGTTTCGGGGTTCAGATCCCAGCCGCCACCGGAAGAGACCGGGGACGCCGTCAGCGCGTGGTCTTCACGCTGCATGCTGGTGGCCCTTTCCGAGGTAGGCCTCGACCACGCGCGGGTTGGCCACCACTTCGCGGGGCAATCCCGTTCCGATGACCTCGCCGTAGTTGAGCGCCATGATGCGGTCGCAGATGCCGGTCACGATATCCATGTGGTGCTCGATCAGCAATACGGTAATGCCGCGCTCGTCGCGCGCGTCGAGCACGAAGCGCGCCATGTACTCCTTCTCCTCCTGGTTCATGCCGGCCATCGGCTCGTCGAGGATGAGGAAGCTGGGTTCAGCGACCAGCGCGCGCGCCAGCTCGACGCGCTTCTTCAAGCCGATGGGCAGCGACTCGACCGGCTCGTCGCGCACGCCCTGCAACTGAAGGAACTCGATGATCTCCTCACAGACGCGGCGGTGGGCAATCTCCTCGGGCTGGCCCAGCCACCAGTACAAGGCGGTCTTGGCCACGCTGGGCCTGAGGTGCACGTGGCGCCCGAGCATGATGTTGTCCAGCACGGACATGCCGTTGAACAGCGCCAGGTTCTGGAATGTTCGTGCGAGACGCCGCTTGGCCACGAGGTAGGGCTTCATGCCGGTGATGTCGGCACCGTCGAGCAGAATGCGCCCCTTCTGCGGCGGGTAGAAGCCGGTGATGGCGTTGACCAGCGTGGTCTTGCCACTGCCGTTGGGGCCAACGAGCCCGAAGATCTCGCCGCGGTCGATGCGCAGGTCCACGCCGGTCACGGCCACCAAACCGCCGAACCGCCGTTCCAGTCCGTGGCACTCGAGCAGCGCAGTGGCCGATGCAAACGAGGCGCTCATGCGGGCACTCCGAGGTTCGAGAAACTACCTAACGTAAGGGCCATCGAGGCTTCAACTTTCTACTATGACGATACGGACAGCGGGAAACGATGAATTCCGGGCGCCACAAACCCGGCCCTACCTTGGCGAGGCTGAGTTGTACGAGCGCAATCTAACAAACGTTAGCCCAACTCGCATCAGCACTTCCCCGGGTAGCGCGCAAGGGTGTGCTGCCTCATCACGCCCCGCTGCGGCACCGCAGGCGTCAGAGCCCGAGCCCGCGGGCGATGATGTCGCGCTGCACCTCCATTGCGCCACCGCCGATCTCGAACAGCTTGGCGTCCTGGAAGTGCATCGGCAATCCAGAGTCCACCGTATAGCCGTAGCCGCCCAGCAGTTGCAGCCCTGTGTAGGCGCAATGCATGTAGCACTCGGCGCCTGCCACCTTGGCGAAGGAGGCCTCGTTATGGCAGCTCCCCGTTCGATCTAGCACGCTGGCACCACGATAGACGAGCAGCCGTGCTGCCTCCACGCGCAGCTGCATGTCGACGATCTTGTGGCGCACCGACTGCAGCTTGGATAGCGGCTTGCCGAACTGCTCGCGCTGTTTCACGTAAGCGACCACCTCGTCGATGATCGCCTGCGAGGCGCCGACGCCGATTGCGCCGTGGTAGAGGCGTTCGTTGTCCAGACCACCCAGCACGCATTGCCAACCCTTGTGTTCCTCCCCGATCAGCGCGTCCGGCGGCAGGACAAGATTGCGCAGATGCATGGAAAATGTGGGCACAGGACCGAGGCCCATCGTCTCGATGCGGGTGAGCTCAATCGAGGGGTTGCGTCCCGGATCCTGAACCAGGAAGGTGGAGATGCCTTCCTGTTTGGCCACCTTTGGGTTGGTGCGCGCAGCCAGGATCAGAAATCCCGCCGACTTCGCCTGCGAACAGTACAGCTTCTCGCCATTGATGACCCAGCAGCCGTCGGGGCGCCGAACGGCCGTGGTGCGTAGCGAGGCCGCGTCGCTGCCAGAGCCGGGCTCGGTCAGGCCCAGCGCCATGAAGACTTCGCCCCGCATGACGCGAGGCAGCACGAGGTCCTTCTGCTCTGGGGTTCCGAACTTGGCCACCAGGGGCGCCAGGATGACTGCGGCGCGCCCCCACGCCGTCGTGACGGCGGCCGAGGCGCGCGCGAACTGCTCCACGAAAGCCAGCATGCCCATCGGATCGGGCCTCTCGAGGCCGCTGTAGGCCTCGGGCAGCAGGAACCCGTAGTAACCCAAGGCCCCCAACTTCTCGAACAGTTCCTGCGGCGGTTCGACCTTGTCGCGCACCCACTGAAGGACCTTTCGACGCGGCATCTCCTTCTCGACGAATCGGCGCGTCGTTTCGGCGATCGCGCGCTGTTCGGGGCTGAACTCGAAATCCATCGTTCTCTCCAGTTGCTAGGCGACGGGGATGCCGAAGGGCGGGTGCGGCGGTTGTGGGACGATCCCCTTGCCGAGAGGATGGTCAGACGGCGGCGGCAGGCCCCGAACTCCTGTGCAAAGGCAGGCTCCACGGGGCGACTACGCGGCCAAACCCCAATCGAGACTCGGGGCTCTGAGGCGACGGTTCCGGATCAGATCATCTGTGCAAACCTATCGAACGTTTGATCGTACGCTGCTATCCTAACCGAAGGTCAGGCATCCCTGCGCCAACGAGCAGCCCAGCTGCTGGTTGGCCGACCCTGGGACGCGGGCGAGGGGACGCCCGGCTCTGTGGAACGGGCCGGGCCTTCTCGCCACGGCCTGGGCGAAAGGGTTTGGCCGGCGCATTCTGTTGATCTCTCCTCACTCGCAAGCGAGCATTCATCGATGGACAAGGGACCTCTGGCCGGCATGAAGGTGGTGGAGTTCGCGGGCATCGGCCCCGGGCCCATGTGCGGCATGTTGCTCGCTGACCTCGGCGCCGAAGTGCTGCGCCTGGATAGGCTGGTGGCCAGCGGGCTCGGGGTTGAGCGACCACCGCATCTCGATCTGCTCAACCGGGGCAAGCGCACCGTGTCGGTGGATCTCAAGTCCGCCGAGGGCGTGGCCTTCGCGCGCC
>DASTJE010000221.1:0-15865 GCA_035716845.1 Burkholderiaceae bacterium | reverse complement strand
ATCAAGAAGAACAAGCTGCAGGACGCGGTCAACAAGCGGATGATCAACGCCGACGCCAAGCTGAAGGAGATCTTCAAGAAGGCCCAGGCCTCGATGTTCGAGATGACCAAGATGATCAACGCGCACCTGAAGTAAGGCGCGACGATCCATCAGCGAAAGCCGGCCTGCGGGCCGGCTTTTTCTTGGGCGCGCGACGCTCAGCGCGGCTCGGCGAGCCCGAAGAGGGCAGCACCGTTGCCCCAGCCGATGCGGCGCGCCAGCGGCGCCGGGAGTTCGCCGAGCCAGGCGCGGTACTCGTCCATCAGCGCCTCGTACTGCTGCCAGCGCGCGTTGACCCAGGTGTCCGAGCCAACCAGGAAACGCTCCGGGAACTGGGTCAGCGCCTCGCGCCACGCCGCGCTCAGGCGGCCGCCCTCGGTCAGCCCCGGGCGGTACGAGAGCTCGCCGCGCAGCGTCGGGTGGCGCTGCAGCAGGGCACGCACCAGCGGCACGGGCGTGCCGCCGATGCCGCTGTGGGCCCAGATCAGCTGCGCCCGCGGGGCGTGCGCCAGCAGCTTGCCGATGGCCACCTCGTCGCAGTGCGCCAGCACCGCCAGGCCGCGCTCCTGGGCCAGGCGCATCAGCGCCACCGCCACCGGCCCGTCGGCATTGACGCTGTCGTAGAGGTGGAATTCGCCGAGCCCGCGGTAGGGGCCCGCGGCCGTGCCGGCGGCCAGCTCGCGCTGCACCAGGGTGAGGATCGACTCGTCGGAGAACCAGCCGCCGTAGTCGGCGCGGTCGCGGTACAGGCGCACGAAGGGCACCACCGTGACGCCGGCCGCCCGCGTGGCCGCCGCCGCGCCGGCCAGCACCTTGGTACCGTCGTTGGGCCGGCTGTTGGCGAGGATGGCGCGCACCCCGCTGCGCTGCATGCGCCCGAGCACGTCGGCGAGCGGATAGGGCCCCTGGGCTTCTTCGTTGTAGTGCAGGTGGGCATCGAACAGCGGGCCGTCGTAGCGGGCGGCGGCGCGCAGCGGCGCCGCCACGCCGAGCGCGGCGGCCGCCAGCAGGGTGCGGCGACGCATCGCGCTCACCCTTGCGTCAGACGCCGCTCGACGAAGTCGAGCCGGTCCTGGCCCCAGAAGATCTCGCCGGCGATCACGTAGCTCGGCGCGCCGAACACGCCGGCGTCGATGGCGCGCTGGGTGTTGGCGGCGTAGCGCTCGTCCACCGCCTGCGAATGGCTGTCCTCGAGGCGGCGCGCCGGCAGCTCGCGCTCGCGCAGCAACGCCGCCAGCGTGCCCTCGTCGGCGATGTTGCGCTCCTCGCACCAGCAGGCACGCAATACGGCGTCGGTGATGTGCATCGCCGCGTCGCTGCCATCGTGCATCGCCACGGCGACGATCAGGCGCGCGGCATCGTCGCTCGACACCGGGAAGTACCTGGGCTGCAGGTTCAGCGGCGCGTGCAGGTAGTCGGCGAAACGCTGCAGTTCCACCAGTCGGTAGGCCTGGCGCTGCGGTGCCCGCTTGGCCAGCGGCAGCCCGCCCGAGATCGGAAACACCTTGCCGCCGAGGTCGACCGGCAGCACCTCGATCTCGGCGCGCTGCTGGCGCGCGATGTCCCACAGGCGGAGATGGCCGAGGTAGGTCCACGGCGAATTGGGAGCGAAGTAGTACTCGATGCGCATCGGCAGACCCGGTTCGTGAAGAATTGCACGGTACCTGAATCCGCCACGCTTCGCAGGGCCCCCGCGATGGGGGGCCCCTTTGCGGGGGGAGTGCGCCGCCAGGCAAATCCCCCGGAAGGGACAATAGTCCCGGGCGCCGTTTCGAGCCGCCCGGTACCGACCGCACACGAGCCGCCATGTTGGGTCGCCTCACGACCGCCGCCGTCCTGCTGGGCCTGTCGCTGACATGGTCCGGCCACGCCATGGGCGCCGCGACCCCCGAGCAGCTCGCCCGCACGGTGGTGCCACGCATGGAACGCGTGGCCGCGTGCAGCTGGGACCGCCCCGGTCACAACCCCTTCATGGGCGACGTGGTGGCCTCGATCGACCGCTACGTCGACATCCCGACACTGGTGCGGATCAGGCTCAAGGAGCGCATGCGGCAGCACCGCTACGACGACCTCGTGAGCATCCGGCGCGACAGCATCGAGGGCAAGCGCAGCTACGAGCCGCAGATCCGCGACATGCACTTCGGCTGGGACCGCGTCTGCAGCCAGGTCAGCCGCGCCGGCTGGGGCGACGCGATGCGCGAGCGCGGTCTCGTCTACTGCGACAGCGGTCACTGCATCCTGGTGCCCACCGTCTGCCGCAACGTGAGCCGGATCACGCCCAGGCCCGACGCGGTGTCGGACGCGCGCGAGGCTGCGGGCGCCACCGACCCGGCCCGGCAAGGCGCCGAGCCCAGCGACATGGCACCGGTCGTGGTCGCGACGCCCATCACGTCGTCGTTCGCCGAGGCCGTGGCGGACGCCAACGTCCCGCTGTGGCCGGGCACCGAGGCACCGCCCACCGGCGATGGCGGCACGCTCTTCCCGCCGTTCGCGGGCGGGCTGCCGGACGATCCTGGGGGCGCCGGCGCGATGCCCGGGCCGGCGTGGCCGGGCGGCCCTTCGGGCGGTGGCGGCGGCGCGGGCGGGCCCGGTGCATCCGATCCCGGCGCTGGCGGCGATCCGGTCCAGGATGGCGGGCCGATCTTCGGCGGTGGCCCGGGCGGCGGTGGTGGCGGCGGGGATTCCGACGAGGATGGCGGCGGACCGCCTGGCGGCGGCGGGGGCGGGTTCCCCGGGGGCGGCGGCGGAGGGTGGACCGGCGGCGGCAACCTGCCGCCGGGCGGCGGCGGCGGCGCGGTCAGCCCGATTCCCGAGCCCGCCACCTGGGCCCACCTCGTGGTGGGCTTGATCGCGTTGGCCGGCGTGACGATGCGGCGCCGTCAGGCGCGCGGCACCGCCAGCTGCATCACCCAGAAGCGCTCGTAGCGCGTGCCGCGGCGCTGCACGCAGGCCAGGCCGACGTCGCGATAGTCGCGCGTCATCAGGTTGGCGCAGTGCTTGGGGCTGGCCAGCCATGCGGCCAGCGCGTCGTCGAAGTTCGTCTGCCCGGCGGCGAGGTTCTCGCCGGCGCCGGCCATCGGATAGCCCACGCTACGCAGTCGGGCCCCGAGGCCGCGCTGGCGCGAGTCGACGTGCGACAGCGCGTCGCGCTGCGCGAGGTCGGCCGCCTGCTCCCAGGCCGCCGACGCCAGCCGTTCCTCGAGCGACAGCGGAGGCAGGGTGGCCGCTTCGGTGATGCACGGGGCCGCCACCTCGCGGCGCACCTCGTTCAGGCGTTCCAGCGCCTGCTGCAGCGAGGGCTCGTCGAGGCAGGGCTCGAACTCGGCTTCGGCGACGGTGAGGTTCGTGCACGCCATGCCGGCCGCCAGCGCCAGGGCACGCAGGCTCCAGCGCAACAGAGGACAGGCAGGGCGGCTCGACATGCCCGGCATCGTGCCGAAGCGCGCGCCGATGCGCTGCGGCGCATTTCACGCCGCCCTGCTCGGCGCGCCGGCCGGCGCGCCGAAGCGGTGATCCGTCACGCCGCTGCGCAGGCCAGCAGCGGCGCGAGGAAGCGCCCGGTATGGCTGGCGGGGTGTGCCGCCACCTGCTCCGGCGTGCCGGTCGCCACGACGCGACCGCCGCCGCCGCCGCCCTCGGGCCCCATGTCGATCAGCCAGTCGGCCGTCTTGATCACGTCGAGGTTGTGCTCGATCACGACGATGGTGTTGCCCGCATCGCGCAGCTGGTGCAGCACCCGCAGCAGCAGCTCGATGTCGGCGAAGTGCAGGCCGGTCGTGGGCTCGTCGAGGATGTACAGCGTGCGCCCGGTGTCGCGCTTGGACAGCTCCAGCGCGAGCTTGACGCGCTGGGCCTCGCCGCCGGACAGCGTGGTCGCGCTCTGGCCGAGCGTGATGTAGCCCAGGCCGACGTCGAGCAGGGTCTGCAGCTTGCGCGCGATGGCCGGCACGGCGGCGAAGAAGGCGTGCGCGGCCTCCACCGTCAGGTTCAGCACGTCGGTGATGTGCCTGCCCTTGTAGAGGATCTCCAGCGTCTCGCGGTTGTAGCGCGCGCCGTGGCAGGTGTCGCAGGGCACATAGACGTCGGGCAGGAAGTGCATCTCGACCTTGATCACGCCGTCGCCCTGGCAGGCCTCGCAGCGCCCGCCGGCGACATTGAACGAGAAGCGCCCGGGGCCGTAGCCGCGTTCGCGCGCGGCCGGCACCTCGGCGAACAGCTCGCGGATCGGCGTGAACAGGCCGGTGTAGGTGGCCGGATTGCTGCGCGGCGTGCGGCCGATCGGGCTCTGGTCGACGTTGATCACCTTGTCGAAGGCCTCCAGCCCCTCGATCGCCTCGTGCGGCGCCGGTTCGAGATGGCTCTGGTAGAGCTTGCGGGCCACCGCCGCGTACAAGGTGTCGTTGACCAGCGTGCTCTTGCCCGAGCCCGACACCCCGGTGACGCAGGTGAACAGGCCTACCGGGATCTCGACCGTGACGTCGCGCAGGTTGTTGCCGCGCGCCCCGACGATCTTCAGCAGCTGCGGATCGGTGCTGGCCGCCAGCGACGCGCGCGCCCGTGGCACCGGAATGCGCAGCACGCCGCCCAGGTAGCGGCCGGTCAGCGATTCCGGGTTCGCGGCCACGTCGGCCGGCGTGCCCTGCGCCATCACGCGGCCGCCATGCACGCCCGCGCCGGGGCCCAGGTCCACCACATGGTCGGCGGCGCGGATCATGTCCTCGTCGTGCTCGACCACCAGCACGCTGTTGCCGAGGTCGCGCAGGTGCCTGAGCGTGGCGATCAGGCGCTCGTTGTCGCGCTGGTGCAGGCCGATGCTGGGCTCGTCGAGCACGTACATCACGCCGGTCAGGCCCGAGCCGATCTGGCTCGCCAGCCGGATGCGCTGCGCCTCGCCGCCCGAGAGCGTGTCGGCACTGCGCTCGAGGCTGAGGTAGGACAGTCCCACGTCGTTGAGGAAGCGCAGCCGGGAGCGGATCTCGCGCATCACCTTCTCGGCGATGTCGGCCTTCTGCCCCACCAGGTGCAGGTGCTCGAAGTGGGCCTGGCAGTCGGCCAGCGTCAGGCGCTCGACGGCGTAGATCGGCAGGCCGCGCACCGCAGCGTCCCGACCCTGCAGCACGACATGCCGCGCCTCGCGCCGCAGCCGCGTCCCGGCGCAGGCCGCGCAGGGCTTGGCCGCCTGGTAGCGGGCCAGTTCCTCGCGCACCGCGGCCGAGTCGGTCTCGCGCCAGCGGCGCTCGAAGTTCGGCAGGATGCCCTCGAAAGGATGCCACCGCTTGACGGTGCGCCGCTTGCCGCTTGCCCCTTCGGCGGAGTACACGAAGGGCAGCTCGGTCGCGCCGCTGCCCTGCAGCAGCACCTGCTGGTGCTCGGGGGCCAGGCGCTCCCAGGGCGTGTCGAGGTCGAAGCCGTAGTGGCGGGCCACGCTCTCCAGCAGGCCGAAGGTGTAGCTGTTGCGTCGGTCCCAGCCCTTGACCGCCCCGCTGGCCAGCGACAGCGACGGAAACGCCACCACGCGCTCGGAGTCGAACACCGTGACCTGGCCCAGGCCGTCGCAGCTCGGGCACGCGCCCACCGGCGAATTGAACGAGAACAGGCGCGGCTCCAGCTCGGGCAGCGAGTAGCTGCACACGGGACAGCCGAACTTGCTGGAAAACAGGTGCTCGCGACCCGAGTCGAGCTCGAGGGCGATGGCGCGCCCGTCGGCCACGCGCAGCGCCGCCTCGAAGCTTTCGGCCAGGCGCTGCTGAAGCCCCGGCGTGATGCGCACGCGGTCGATCACCACGTCGATGTCGTGCTTCTCGGTCTTCCTCAGCGCCGGCAGGGCGTCGGCCTCCACCACCTGCCCATCGACGCGGAAGCGCACGTAGCCCTGGGCCTGCATGTCGGCGAACAGCTCGCCGAACTCGCCCTTGCGGTCGCGCACCGCCGGCGCCAGCACCGCGAGCCGTGTGTCCTCGGGCAGCGCGAGCACGGCGTCGACCATCTGGGCGATGCTCTGGGCCGCGAGCGGCAGGTCATGGTCGGGGCAGTACGGCGTGCCGGCGCGGGCGTACAGCAGGCGCAGGTAGTCGTGGATCTCGGTGATCGTGCCGACGGTGGAGCGCGGGTTGTGGCTGGTGGCCTTCTGCTCGATCGAGATCGCGGGCGACAGGCCCTCGATGACGTCGACGTCGGGCTTGTCCATCAGCTGCAGGAACTGGCGCGCATACGCCGACAGGCTCTCCACGTAGCGCCGCTGGCCCTCGGCATACAGCGTGTCGAAAGCCAGGCTCGACTTGCCCGAGCCCGACAGCCCCGTGATCACCACCAGCGCGTGCTTGGGGATGTCGAGGTCGATGTTCTTCAGGTTGTGGGTGCGGGCCCCGCGCACGCGCAGCGTGCGCAGTTCCTCGGAAGGCACGCGCAGCGTGCGCAGTTCCTCGGAAGGCACGCTCGGTGTGCGCAACGCTTCGGAAGGAACGAGCGGCATCGGGGGGTCGGCGGCCATGGTCGATCCGTCAGGGCAACCGGCCATTATCGGCACGCGGGCCTGCGGGGCGCCAGCGCGGCCTGCGGCCGCCGCTTGTCAGCGCGCCGTCGCGGATCGAAGATGAACGCACGATGACTCGACGACTCCTGCATCGCGCCGTGGTGCCGGTGCTGCTCGCGCTGGCGGGTTGCCGCGTCGGCCTGTCGGTCGACGTCGGCCCCGGCGACGACGCGCCCGAGGTGAGCCTGGCCGTGGCGCCCCAGGCGGCCGCGCCGGGCGGCACCGTCGAGCTGGTGGCCGCGGCGAGCGACGACTACGTCGTGCGCGAGGTCCGGTTCTATCGGGCCGACGCCGCAGGCGACGTCCTGCTGGGCCGCGACGCGCTCGCGCCGTACGCGCTGCAGACCGCCGTGCCCGCGGGTGCGGCCGGCGAAGTGCGCTACTTCGCCCGCGCCGAGGATGACGCCGGCCAGGTCACCGAGAGCGCCGTGGTCGTGGTGACGGTGCGATGAACCCGCGCCGCCTTCAGGCGTCGAGCACGCGCAGGATCTCGCGCCCGTAGGCCTCGAGCTTCTTGGCGCCCACACCGCTCACGCTGGCGAGCTCGTCCAGCGATACCGGCCGCGATTCGGCCATCGCCGCCAGGGTCGCGTCGTGGAACACCACGTAGGCCGGCAGGTTGTGCTCGCGGGCCACTTCGGCGCGCCAGGCCTTGAGGGCCGCGTAGCGCGCCTGCGCTGCGGCGTCGAGCGTGGCGGCGGCGCTGCTGCGCGCGGCGGCCCCGCTGCCGGCACCGTGCGCCTTGCGCAGCCGCCCGCGCGGCAGCGCCGGCCGCGGCACGCGCAGCAGCACCGCCACCTCGCCCTTGAGCACCGCGCGCGCGCCCTCGGTCAGCGCCAGGGTGTTGTACTCCCCCTCGGTGATCACGTGACCCAGCGCGATCAGCTGACGCAGCACGCCACGCCAGCGTGCCTCGTCGACGTCGGCGCCGAGGCCGAAGGTCGACAGCCGGTCGTGCCCGTGCTGGCGCACCTTGTCGGTGGCCTTGCCGCGCAGCACGTCGACCAGGTGCCCGGCGCCGTAGCCGATGCCGCTGGCCTGGTGCATGCGGTAGATGCACGACAGCAGCTTGCGCGCCGCCTCGGTGGCATCCCAGGTGTCGGGTGGGTTCAGGCAGTTGTCGCAGTTGCCGCAGGGCCGGCTGGCCTCGCCGAAGTAGCCCAGCAATCGCACGCGCCGGCAGTCGTGCGCCTCGGCCAGGCCCAGCAGGGCCTCGAGCTTGCCGCGCTGCACACGCTTGAACTCCTCCGACCCGCTGCTGTCGTCGATCATGCGGCGCTGGTTCACCACGTCCTGCAGGCCGTAGGCCATCCAGGCTTCGGCCGGTGCGCCGTCGCGCCCGGCGCGGCCGGTCTCCTGGTAGTAGGCCTCGATGTTCTTGGGCAGGTCGAGGTGGACCACGAAGCGCACGTCGGGCTTGTCGATGCCCATGCCGAAGGCGATGGTGGCCACCATCACCAGCCCCTCTTCGCGCAGGAAGCGGTCCTGGTGGCGCTGGCGCATGTCGGCGTCGAGCCCGGCGTGGTAGGGCAGGGCCGTGACGCCTTCGTCGTTGAGCCAGGCGGCCGTCTCCTCGACCTTCTTGCGCGTGCCGCAGTAGACGATGCCCGCTTCGCCCTCGTGCTCGTCGCGCAGGAAGCGCAGCAGCTGGCGCCGGGGGTCGTCCTTCTCGACGATGGTGTAGCGGATGTTGGGGCGGTCGAAGCTGGCCACGAAGCGGCGCGCCCCGCCCAGCGCCAGGCGTTCGACGATGTCCTCGCGCGTGATGGCGTCGGCGGTGGCCGTGAGCGCCATGCGTGGCACGCCCGGGTAGCGCTCGGCCAGCTGCCCGAGCGCCAGGTACTCCTCGCGGAAGTCGTGGCCCCACTGGCTGACGCAGTGCGCCTCGTCGATGGCCACCAGCGACAGCAGGCCGCGCTCGTGCAGCGAATCGAGCATGGCCAGGAAGCGCGGCGTCAGGATGCGCTCCGGGGCAGCGTACAGCAGCACCAGGCGGCCCGAGAGCAGCTCGCGCTCGATGCCGCGCGCCTCCTCGCCGTCGAGCGTGGAGTTGAGGAAGGCGGCGTGCACGCCGGCCTCCTCGAGCGCGCCGACCTGGTCGTGCATCAGGGCGATCAGCGGGCTCACCACCAGGGTGACGCCGCGGCCGGCGCGATGGCGCACGATGGCCGGCACCTGATAGGTGAGGCTCTTGCCGCCGCCGGTGGGCATCAGCACCAGGGCGTCGCCGCCGCCCGCCACGTGTTCGACGATCTCGCCCTGCAGGCCGCGGAAGCTGTCGTAGCCGAAGACTTCCTGCAGGACGGCAAGCGGCGGGGGCGGGCGCAGATCGTTCATCGCGAGGCCGGCATTGTCGCCGCGCCGCGCGGTCTGGCCGCGATCACCCCAAAGGGGGAGGCGATGCGGCGGCGCGGCGCCACTATCATGGGCGCACGGTCCCCTCTTTTTCCCAGGAGCGAGCGCATGGCCTCGGTCAACAAAGTCATCCTCATCGGCAACCTCGGGCGCGACCCCGAGGTGCGCTACGCCCCCAGCGGCAGCGCGATCTGCAACGTCACCATCGCCACCAGCCGGCAGTGGAAGGACAAGACCAGCGGCGAGCGCCAGGAGGAGACCGAGTGGCACCGCGTGGTGTTCTACGACCGCCTGGCCGAGATCGCCGGCGAGTACCTGAAGAAGGGGCGCCCGGTGTACGTCGAGGGACGGCTGAAGACGCGCAAGTGGACCGACAAGGACGGCGTCGAGAAGTACACCACCGAGATCGTGGCCGACCAGATGCAGTTGCTGGGCAGTCGCGAGGGCATGGGCGAGGGCGGCGGAGAGGGTGGCGGCATGCGCAGCGCGCCGGCCGCGCGCCCGTCCGCCCCTTCGGGCGGTGCGCCGCGTCAGGCCCCGGCCGCCAAGTCGTCGACCGGCTTCGACGACATGGACGACGACATCCCCTTCTAGCGCGCCGCGCCGCTCAGCGCGCCAGCGTGGCCGCGGCGATCACGCCGCCGCCCAGGCACACCTCGCCGTCGTAGACCACCGCGCTCTGGCCTGGCGTGACGGCCCACTGCGGCGCGTCGAAGTCCAGCGCCAGCCCAGCGACATCCACGTTCAGCGTGCAGGCCGCGTCGGCCTGCCGGTAGCGAGTCTTGGCCGCATAGCGCCCCGGTGCGGGCGCGCAGCCGGCCACCCAGCTCAGGTCGTCGGCCTGAAGCGCCGCGTACTGCAGCGCCGGGTGATCGTGCCCCTGCACCACCACCAGCGCATTGCGTGCCAGGTCCTTGCGCGCCACGAACCAGGGCGCGTGCTCGCCCCGCGCACCGCCGCCGCCCTTGACCCCTCCGATGCCCAGGCCCTGGCGCTGCCCGAGCGTGTAGAAGCTCAGGCCCACGTGGGCACCGAGCCGGCGGCCGCGCTCGTCCTCGATCGGCCCGGGCGCATGGCCGAGATAGCGGTTGAGGAATTCGCGGAACGGCCGCTCGCCGATGAAGCAGATGCCGGTGGAATCCTTCTTCTTCGCGTTGGGCAGGCCGATCTCGGCGGCGATGCGGCGCACCTCGGTCTTCTTCAGCTCGCCCACCGGGAACAGGGTGCGCGCGAGCTGCGCCTGGGTGAGACGGTGCAGGAAGTAGCTCTGGTCCTTTGCCGGGTCGAGCCCCTTCAAGAGCTCGAACTTCCCCTCCCGTTCCCGCACCCGCGCGTAGTGGCCGGTGGCGATCTTGTCGGCGCCCAGGCGCATCGCGTGATCCAGGAAGGCCTTGAACTTGATCTCGGCGTTGCACAGCACATCGGGGTTGGGCGTGCGGCCGGCCTGGTACTCGCGCAGGAACTCGGCGAACACGCGGTCCTTGTATTCGGCGGCGAAGTTGACATGCTCGATCTCGATGCCGATGACGTCGGCCACCGAGGCCGCGTCGAGGAAGTCCTGGCGCGACGAGCAGTATTCGCTGTCGTCGTCGTCCTCCCAGTTCTTCATGAAGATGCCGACAACCTCGTGGCCCTGCTGCTTGAGCAGCCACGCCGCCACCGCGGAGTCGACGCCGCCGCTCAGCCCCACGACGACCCGTTGTCTCGCCTCAGCCATGGGCGAATTATTGACGCGCCCTCCCACGGCCGTTGAGTCGGCGCAAGACAGCCCGCCCCCCGCTTCCTAGGCTGGAACCGACCTCCGATCCGGGGCCGCACCGAAAGGGGACACCATGAACCGACTTCTCGCCCGCACGGCCCTCACGCTGGCGACGGGCCTGCTCCTCGGAGCCTGCGGCGGTGGCAGCGATGGCAACGTCGACCCCACGACCTACAACGTCGCCGCGGCCTACCAGAACCTGCTGACCACGACGCACCACTGGGCGCTTGCCGGGACCGACTCGCTGGGCTTTGCCTGGACGATGCAGCTGGACGGCGCACCCCTGCCCGCCGGGGCCTTCCCGATGACCGGCGAGGCGGCAGGGCGTCTTGCGCTCACGGTGTCGGCCAGCGCCGCCGGCACGAGCGACACGGGCACGATGACCTACTACTTCAACGGCACCAGCGCCGCCAGGGAACTGATCGGCATCGAGATGCCGGACGGGACGTGCGCACGAGCGAGCACCTTCACGGTACCCCCCGCCGTGGCCAGCATCGGCTCCTCGGGCCCGCTGGCCGCGATGACCGCCTACGCCTCCTGCACGGCGGGCGCGCCGGCGGCAGGCGGCATCGACTATCGCTGGTCGATCGTGCGCGACGGCAGCGTGGTCCTGTTCTGCATGAGTTCGGAGGACGGCAGCGGCTCGAGCGAGGTGGACTGCCTCGAAGTGGCCACCGACGGCGCACTGGGCGCGCGGGCCCGCGTGACCTTGACGATGCCGGGCTACCAGCTGATCGCCAAGAACTACTGAGCGCCCCAAGGGCCTGGCGTCGCCCCGCCCGGCCCCCGCGGAGGTGCAAGAAGACCTGGTGCGGCCCGGCGCCTTCTTCTTGGGAGCGACGCCGGCGCCGCCGATCAGCCGACCCCCTGCAGCAGGGACAGCGCATGGCGGATGCCGGCCTGGTGATCGGCGATGCAGCGCGCCACCAAGGCGCTGCGGTGGCGCCCCCGCTCGGCGGCGATCGCCTGCGGCGTGAGCCACGCGGCGCGCACGATCCCCGCATCGAGCGCGCGCCCCGGCAGCGGCCCCTCGACCGTGCCGACGAAGGCGAAGCGCAGGTAGGTGACCTCGCCCGGGGCCAGGTACACGCCCAGCAGGTGCGTGGGCGTGAACGCGTGGGCCGTCTCCTCGAGCACCTCGCGCACCACCGCCTGCACGAGCGTTTCGCCTGCCTCGAGATGGCCTGCGGGCTGGTTGAGCACGGTGCCCTGCACAGCGGTCTCCTCCACCAGCAGGTAGCGACCGTCGCGTTCGATGACGGCTGCGACGGTCACGTTGGGCTTCCAGCGCGCGGCGTTCATGGACACGGATGCTAAGGTGCTTCGCATTCCCACCTACACGGGCTGCGCGAGGCATGAATTAAGCTCTGGCGGCTTCAGCGAGGAGAGCGTTCATGGCATTGCGCATCGGCGTACCCAAGGAAACCGCGGCGGGCGAAAGGCGCGTCGCGACCGTGCCCGACGTGGTGGAAAGGCTCGTCAAGCTGGGCTTCTCGGTGGCCGTCGAAAGCGGCGCCGGCGACGCGGCGAACTTCGCCGACGACACCTATCGCGCGGCGGGTGCCGAGGTGGTGGGCTCCGCCTCCGAGCTGTGGGCCGCATCCGACATCGTGTTCAAGGTGCGCCCGCCGAGCGCCGACGAAGTGGCGCTGATGCGCGAGGGCGGCACGCTGATCGGCTTCGTCTGGCCGGCGCAGCACCCCGAGCTGATGCAGCAGCTGGCGGCCAGGCGCGCGACCGTGCTGGCGATCGACTGCCTGCCGCGCCAGCTGTCGCGCGCGCAGAAGATGGATGCGCTGACCTCGATGGCCGGCATCAGCGGCTACCGCGCGGTGATCGAGGCCGCCAACGCGTTCGGGCGCTTCTTCAACGGCCAGGTCACTGCCGCCGGCAAGATCCCGCCGGCCAAGGTGTTCATCGCCGGCGCCGGCGTGGCGGGCCTGGCCGCGATCGGCACCGCGGCCAACCTGGGCGCCATCGTGCGCGCCAACGACACGCGCGCCGAGGTGGCCGACCAGGTGGTGTCGCTGGGCGGCGAGTTCGTCAAGGTCGACTACGAGGAAGAGGGCTCGGGCGGCGGCGGTTATGCCAAGGTGATGAGCGAGGGCTTCCAGGCCGCGCAGCGCGCGATGTACGCGCAGCAGGCCAAGGACGCGGACATCATCATCACGACGGCGCTGATCCCGGGCAAGCCGGCGCCCAAGCTCATCACCGCCGAAATGGTGCGCAGCATGAAGCCCGGCAGCGTGATCGTGGACATGGCCGCCGAGCAGGGGGGCAATTGCGAGCTCACCGTGCCCGGCGAGTCCGTGGTGCGCCATGGCGTCACCATCGTGGGCTACACGGACCTGGCCAGCCGGCTCGCCAAGCAGAGCTCGACGCTGTACTCGACCAACCTGCTGCGCCTGACCGAGGAGCTGTGCAAGACCAAGGACGGCAACATCGACGTCAACTTCGACGACGACGCCATCCGCGGCCTCACGGTGATCAAGCAGGGCGAGGTGACCTGGCCCGCGCCGCCGCCCAAGCTGCCGGCCGCGGCGCCCAAGCCCAAGGCCGCCGTCGCGCCCGCGCCCAAGGCGCACGGCCATGGCGCAGGCGAGCCGATGTCGGCGCGGGCGCTGGCCCTCGTGTTCGGCCTCGGCGCCGTGATGTTCGCGCTGGTGGGCGCCTATGCGCCGGCGAGCTTCCTGTCGCACTTCACCGTCTTCGTGCTGGCCTGCTTCGTCGGCTACATGGTGGTGTGGAACGTGACGCCCTCGCTGCACACCCCGCTGATGAGCGTGACCAACGCGATCTCCTCGATCATCGCCATCGGCGCGCTGGTGCAGGTGGCGCCGCCGCTGGACGCCGGCGGCGCGGCCAACCGGCCGAATGCGCTGATCCTGGGCCTGGCCGTCGTGGCGCTGGTGCTCACGGCCATCAACATGTTCGGCGGCTTCGCGGTGACGCGGCGCATGCTGGCGATGTTCCGCAAGTAAGGAGACGGCAATGACCGACAGCCTGGCCACCGTGTCCTACATCGGCGCGACCATCCTCTTCATCCTCAGCCTGGGCGGACTCTCGAACCCCGAGACGGCGCGCCGCGGCAACGTCTTCGGCATCATCGGCATGACGATCGCGGTGCTGGCCACGGTGCTCGGCCCGCGCGTCACCCCGGGCGGCTATGCCTGGATCGTGGGCGCCCTCGTCGTCGGCGGCAGCATCGGTCTCTTCGCCGCGAAGAAGGTGCAGATGACGCAGATGCCCGAGCTGGTGGCGCTGATGCACAGCCTGGTCGGACTGGCGGCCTGCCTGGTGGGCTTTGCCAGCTACATCGACACCTCGGTCCAGTTCAGCGGCGCCGAGAAGGTGATTCACGAGATCGAGATCTACATCGGCATCGGCATCGGCGCCGTCACGTTCTCCGGCTCGGTGATCGCCTTCGGCAAGCTCTCGGGCAAGATCGGCGGCAAGCCCCTGCTGCTGCCGGCGCGCCACTGGATCAACCTGGCGGGCCTGCTGGTGGTGATCTGGTACGGCCGCGCCTTCCTCGACGCCCACGACATCCAGGCCGGCATGGTGCCGCTCATGGTCATGACCGCGGTCGCGCTGGCCTTCGGCGTGCACATGGTGATGGCCATCGGCGGCGCCGACATGCCGGTGGTGGTGTCGATGCTCAACAGCTACTCCGGCTGGGCCGCGGCGGCCACCGGCTTCATGCTGAGCAACGACCTGCTGATCGTCACCGGCGCGCTGGTCGGCTCCTCGGGCGCGATCCTGAGCTACATCATGTGCCGCGCGATGAACCGCAACTTCATCAGCGTGATCGCCGGCGGCTTCGGCACCGGCGGTGGCGCGCCTGCGGCCGCCGGCGATGGCGCGCAGCCGGCCGGCGAGGTGTCGCCGATCGGCGCGGCGGAAACCGCCGAGATGCTGCGCGAGGCCAAGAACGTGATCATCGTGCCGGGGTACGGCATGGCCGTCGCGCAGGCCCAGCACACCGTGTTCGAGATCACCAAGCTGCTGCGCGAGAAGGGCGTCAACGTGCGCTTCGGCATCCACCCGGTGGCCGGCCGCATGCCCGGCCACATGAACGTGCTGCTGGCCGAGGCCAAGGTGCCCTACGACATCGTGCTCGAGATGGACGAGATCAACGAGGATTTCCCGGCCACCGACGTCTCGATGGTCATCGGCGCCAACGACATCGTGAACCCGGCCGCGCAGGACGACCCGACGAGCCCGATCGCCGGCATGCCGGTGCTCGAGGTCTGGAAGGCCAAGACCTCGATCGTGATGAAGCGCAGCATGGCCTCGGGCTACGCGGGCGTGGACAACCCGCTCTTCTACAAGGACAACAACCGCATGCTGTTCGGCGACGCCAAGAAGATGCTCGACGAGGTGCTGGCCGCGCTGCGGGCCTGAGCGCGCCCCGGGTTTTCGCCGCTGCCGCTATCGAATCCCCCGATGGCGGCGCGCGGGCACGCCGCCAGAATCGCCCTCCATCCGCTGGAGCGTGCGATGGAGAAGATCTGGCTCAAGCAGTACCCCGCCGGAGTGCCAGGCACGGTGCCCACCGACGTCTACCGCTCGCTGGTCGCGCTGTTCGACGAGAGCCTCGCCAGGTACCGCGAGCGCAGCGCCTACCGCTACATGGGCCGGGCGATCACGTTCGGCCGCATCGACGAGATGTCGCGCGCGTTCGCGGCCTGGCTGCAGTCACAGGGCCTCGCGCGCGGCGACCGCGTGGCGGTGATGCTGCCCAACGTGCCGCAGTACCCGGTGGCGGTGATGGGCATCCTGCGCGCCGGCATGGTGGTGGTCAACGTCAATCCGCTGTACACGCCGCGCGAGCTCGAGCACCAGCTGAAGGACTCGGGCGCCAAGGCCATCGTGATCCTCGAGAACTTCGCGGGCACGCTGCAGCAGGTGATCGACGCGGTGCCCACGCGCAAGGTCGTGCTGGCCTCGATGGGCGACCTGCTCGGACCGGCCAAGGGCACGCTGGTCAACCATGTCGTCCGGCGCGTGAAGAAGATGGTGCCGGCGTTCCAGTTGCCCGGCGCCACGCGCTTCAACGGCGCGCTGCGCCGCGGCAGGGGGCTGCCGTACGCCGCGCCCGACCTGGGGCCCGACGACATCGCCGTACTGCAGTACACCGGCGGCACCACCGGCGTCAGCAAGGGCGCGGTGCTGCTGCA
>DASTJE010000220.1:0-2473 GCA_035716845.1 Burkholderiaceae bacterium | reverse complement strand
GCCAGGTAGGGCAGGCACTCGCGCAGCGTCGCGGCCAGTTCGTGCGGCGGGTTGACCACCACCATCGAGCTGCCGATGAGGCCGAAGCCCTGGGCGTCGGGCGGCGCCACCGTCAGGCGCGCCTGCAACCAGCCCTTGGGCGCCGCGGCGGCCGCGTTGCCCAGGCGGCGCGGCAGCTCGCGCGCATCGACCAGCGCGAGCTGCGGCACCCACACCATCACCACCGCCTGCGCGAAGCGCGCCAGCGCCTCGCGCACGGCGGCCAGCGTGCGCACGTAGTCCGTCTTGATCTCGTAGGGCGGGTCGATCAGCACTGCGCCGCGGCGCGAGGGCGGCGGCAGCTCGGCGGCCATGGCCGTGAAGCCGTCGGCCATGCGCACGCGGCTGTGCGCGCGGTCGGCGAGGTAGGCCGCCAGGATGCGCTCGTCGGTGGGGTGCAGCTCGTAGCAGTGCAGCGGGTCGGTGGGGCGCAGCAGCATCTGCGCGATCGCCGGCGAGCCCGGGTACTGCCTGGGCGGGCGGCCGCGCGCCGGGTCGCCGTTGAAACGCCGCACCAGCGCGACGTAGCGTGCCAAGGCGGCCGGCAGGTCGTCGCGACCCCACAGCGCGCCGATGCCGCTGTCGGCCTCGGCGTTCTTGCGCGCATAGCGCCCTTCGAGCGAGTAGCCACCCGCGCCGGCGTGCGTGTCCACCAGCGTGAAGGGCTTGTCCTTGGCCGCCAGGTGGCCCAGCACCTCGGCCAGCACGAGGTGCTTGAGCACGTCGGCATGGTTGCCGGCGTGGAAGGCGTGGCGGTAGGCGAGCATGCGCCCAGTGTCGCAGGTCGGCCCGGCTACTCGGCGCGCCGCGCGTCGGTGGTGGCGCGGAACAGCTCGTCGATGCGCACCTCGCGCGGCCCGGGCTCCACCGTGAAGGCCTCGCCGGCCCCGATCGTGCCGGGCTCCACCACCGCCAGGTAGAAACCGCACCAGCCCGACTGCAGCATCAGCTTGGCGGCATGCCGAAAGCCCATCGCCGCGTTGAACTTGAAGCACGGTCGCCGCGGCTCGCTCACCGCCAGCACGCAGCGCGCGAAGCGCAGGCGGTCGCCGATCCAGGCGCGGTCCTCCGTCAGGCCGGCCAGCGTCAGGTTCTCGCCGAACAGGCCGGGCGCGATCGGCGCGTCCCACGCCGCGACGCCGGCCTGCGCGCGCACCGTGCGCCAGAACGCCTGGTGCTCGCTCGGGTAGGCGTACACCGCCTTGGCGACGCCGCCGTGCACCGAACGGTCGGCCTGCTCGTCACCTTCCAGCCCGCCGGGGCCCACGGGCACCGGCCCCGCCACGGCGCGCTTGCCGATCGCGCTCATCACACGGCGCTCGCCGTCCACCGCCAGCGCCTGCGCCGCGGCGACGTTGACGCTGAGCACGCGGCCGGCGTGTGCCGTCACGGCAGCAGGCCCGTCGTGCGCAAGGTCTTGACCAAGCCCTCGGCGAAGGCGCGGTAGCCCGCCGCGTTGGCGTGGATGCGGTCGCTGCGCAGGCGCTCGTCGCCCAGCACCGCGCTCCAGCCGCCGGCATGCAGCGGCAGCGCCAGCTCCTGCGCCACGCGTTCGTACATCGGATGGTCGGCCAGGCCCGCCCCCAGCGCGGCCACCACGCTGGGTTGCGGCACGCCCACCAGCAGGGCCTGGGCGCCGGCCTCGCGCGAGAGCGCCACGATGCGGCGCAGGGCGGCCTCGGTCTGCGCCTCGTCGAGACGGCGCAGGAAATCATTGCCGCCGATGCTCACGATCACCAGCGCCGGCCGGTGCGCCTCGAGCAGCGCCGGCATGCGCTCCAGCGCCTGCGCGGCGGTATCGCCGGGCACGCCGCCGTTGACCACCTGCCAGCCGGTGAGCGCCGCCAGCTGCGCCGGATACGCCGCCTCGGGCGCCGCGCCGGTGCCGTGCGTGATCGAGTCGCCCAGTGCCAGCACCGTCGCACCTTGGGCCAGCGGCGTGGCGCGCGGGGCCTTGCGGCCGCAGGCCGCGGCGAGCCACGGCAGGGCGAGCGCGATCAGCAGGCGGCGGCGGGTCGGGGGCGTCACCGGGCCATTGTCGCGGTGCGCCCGATCGCCTACACCAGGGCCGACGCCATCATCGCCAGGCCGACCAGGCCCACCGTCCAGACGACGGTGCGCAGGTAGGGGATGCCCGCGTAATAGACCGCGACGAACACGAGGCGCGACCAGAAGAACAACTCGGCCCCGAGGAGCACCCGCGGCGACTGCGTGCCCGAGACATGGGCCACCAGTGCCAAGGCCGCGAAGAGCACGAAGTTCTCCAGCGTGTTCCGTGCGGTCCGGTCGGCCCGTCCGGCCAGCGGCGTCGCCTCGGGCAGATGGTCCCGGTTGCCCATCGCCAGCTTCAGCCCCTGCGGCGTCCAGCCCTTGACGCGGATGAGGCTGGCGGCCAGCAGCAGCAGGCAGGTGACGGCGGCCATGATGACCACCA
>DASTJE010000219.1:0-7311 GCA_035716845.1 Burkholderiaceae bacterium | reverse complement strand
AGGAAGATGCCGATCACCGACAGCGCGAACAGGATCGCGCCCAGCGACAGGAAGTGGTAGAGGGTCAGGGCGCCGCCCATCAGGATTTCTCCGCGTCGGGGGTGTCGGCGGCGCGCGCCGCGGGCAGGTCCACCTCGGCCGGCATCTGGACGATGCGGATGCGGTCGGCCTTGCGGGCGCGCACCTGGACCGAGGCGTCGATGTGGCGGCTGTCCTTGCGGCCGCGCAGCGTCAGCGCAATGGCGGCGATGATGGCCACCAGCAGCAGCACCGCCGCCAGTTGCAGCGGGTAGAGGTAGTCGGTGTAGATCTCGATGCCCAGCAGCTTGGTGTTGGGCACCCCGGCCGCCTCGGGCGGCATCGGACGCGGCACCGGCAGGTCGAAGCCGCCGCGCAGCACCAGCATCATCTCCAGCGCGATCAGCGCGCCCACCAGCGCGGCGAGCGGGAAGTTGCGCCAGAAGTTCTGATGGAAGGCGTCGCTGTTGATGTCGAGCATCATCACCACGAACAGGAAGAGCACCATCACCGCGCCCACGTAGACCAGCACCAGCGCGATGGCCAGGAATTCGGCCTTGAGCAGCATCCACACGCAGGCGGCGCTGAAGAACGCCAGCACCAGGAACAGCGCGGCGTGCACGGTGTTGCGTGCGGTGATGACGCCGAAGCTCGCGCCGAGCAGCACGGCGGAGAAGACGTAGAAGAGGGCCGTCGTCGAGTTCATGGATGTCGAGGTCCCGCCGGGCCGCCCCAAGGGACCGGGGCTCCCCTCGGGGGACGCGAACGTAGTGAGCTGGGGGCCATCATCTGTAGCGGGCGTCGGCGGCGCGCGCGGCCGCGATGTCCTTCTCGTAGCGGTCGCCCACCGCGAGCAGCATGTCCTTGGTGAAGTACAGGTCGCCGCGCTTCTCGCCGTGGTACTCGAAGATGTGCGTCTCGACGATCGAGTCGACGGGACAGCTCTCCTCGCAGAAGCCGCAGAAGATGCACTTGGTGAGGTCGATGTCGTAGCGCGTGGTGCGGCGCGTGCCGTCGGCGCGCACCTCGGACTCGATCGAGATCGCCATCGCCGGGCACACCGCCTCGCACAGCTTGCAGGCGATGCAGCGTTCCTCGCCGTTGTCGTAGCGGCGCAGCGCGTGCAGTCCGCGGAAGCGCGGCGACAGCGGCGTCTTCTCCTCCGGGAACTGGACGGTGATCTTGCGCGCGAAGAAGTGCCGGCCGGTCACGGCCAGGCCCTTGAACAGCTCCGTGAGCAGGAAGCTGCTGGCGAAATCCCTGAGGGTGGTGGCGAGTGCGGACATGCCCCTGCTCTTACTTCCAGATGTTCCAGGGCGTCTGCATCCACAGCCCCACCAGCACCAGCCACACCAGCGTGACCGGGATGAAGATCTTCCAGCCCAGGCGCATGATCTGGTCGTAGCGGAAGCGCGGGAAGGTGGCGCGCACCCACAGGAACATCGTCACGACGACGAAGACCTTGATCGCCAGCCAGATCCAGCCCGGGATCCAGTTGAACAGCGCCGAGTCGATCGGCGGCAGCCAGCCGCCGAGGAACATGATCACGGCCAGCGTCGAGACCAGGATCATGTTGGCGTATTCCGCGAGGAAGAACATCGCGAACGACATGCCCGAGTACTCGATCATGTGGCCGGCGACGATCTCGCTCTCGCCCTCCACCACGTCGAACGGGTGGCGGTTGGTCTCGGCCAGGCCGGCGATGAAATAGACGACGAAGATCGGCAGCAGCGGCAGCCAGTTCCAGGACAGGAAATTCAGGCCCATGTCCGCGAACCGGCCCTGGCCCTGCGACAGCACGATGTCCGTCATGTTCATGCTGCCGGCCACCATCAGGACCACCACGAGCGCGAAGCCCATCGCGATCTCGTAGCTCACCATCTGCGCCGACGCGCGCAGCGCGCCGAGGAAGGCGTACTTCGAGTTGCTGGCCCAGCCGGCGATGATCACGCCGTAGACCTCGAGCGAGGTGATGGCCATCAGGAACAGCAGGCCGGCATTGACGTTGGCCAGCACCACTTCGGGGCCGAAGGGCACCACCGCCCACGCCGCCAGCGCCGGCATGATGGTCATCACCGGCGCCAGGAAGAACAGGCCCTTGTTGGCCGCGGTCGGGCGGATGATCTCCTTGAAGATCAGCTTGACCGCGTCGGCGATCGGCGTCAGCAGGCCCCATGGCCCCACGCGGTTGGGGCCGGGGCGGATCTGCGTCCAGCCGATGGCCTTGCGCTCCCACAGCGTCAGGTAGGCCACGCAGCCCAGCAGCGGCAGCACCACGGCGACGATCTTGACCAGGCTCCAGAGCACGAGCCACAGGGTGGGCCCGAACCACTGGATGCCGGCGGTGTTGAACTGCTCGATCATGCGCCCGCTCCCTGGGCACGCTCGATGGCGACGGGCCCGAACATCGCGCCGAGCCCGGCCGTGCTCGGGTGGCCGGCAGCGATGCGGATCGCACGCGCGGCCAGCGTGGCGTCCTCGCGCGCCGGCAGCGTGGCGCTGGCGGCGCCCTGCCGGACGACGACCTGTGCGCCGGCGGCCAGGCCGAGCTGCCGCCACAGCGCGCTGGGCACACCGACCTGCGGCGCCGCGGCGTCCGCGGTGGCCTGCAGCGAGGGGGCGCGGCGCACCACGGCATCGGTGGCGTAGATCGGCACGTCGGCGATGCGTTCGAGCCCGGCGGCCACAGGCGCCGGGACCGCGATCGCCGCCGCCGCGCCGTTGTCCAGCCGCGCCGCCAGCGTCGTGACGTCACCCAGCGCCTCGGCGCGCACCTCCTCGACCGTCTCGTGCTCGAAGCCGGCCAGGCCGAGCAGATTGCCGAGCACGCGCAGCACCTTCCAGGCCGGGCGCGTCTCGCCCAACGGCCTGACCACGCCGTGGAAGGCCTGCAGTCGCCCCTCGGCGTTGACGAACGCGCCGCCGGTTTCGGTGAACGGCGCCACCGGCAGCAGCACGTCGGCGATGTCGGCGTTGGCATCCTTGAAGGGGCTCAGCGAGACGACGAGACCGGCACCTTGCATCGCGGCCTGCGCTGCGGCAGCGTCGGCCGCGTCCAGCGCGGGCTCCACGCCGAGCAGCAGCAGCGCCTTCATCGGCTGCGTCAGCATCCGGCCGGCGTCCAGGCCGCCGGCGCGCGGCAGCGCGCCCACCAGCTGGGCCCCCACGCCGTTGCCGCCCTCGCCGAGGTAACCCACCGACGCGCCCACGCGAACTCCGATCCACTGCGCCAGCGCGAGCAGCTGCGAGGCCTGCGGATGCTGCGCGGCGGCGTTGCCGAGCAGCAGCGCCTTGCGCTGGCCGGCGAGCAGCGAAGCGGCGATGGCCTTGGCCTCGGCACCGGCGTCCGCCGGTGCCGGCGCGGCAACGCCCTGGGCGGCGGCCACGGCGGCGGCCACCTGGGCCAGCGCGTCGACCCAGGCGCTCGGGGCGGCCGTCATGCGGCGGGCCACCGGCATCGCCCAGTCGTCGTGCACCGCGTGCAGGCTCGAGATCTCGGCGCCGTGCCGCTGCGCCTGGCGCAGACGCAGCGCGAACAGCGGGTGGTCCTTGCGCAGGAACGAGCCGACCACGAAGGCCCGTTCGAGCGTCGACAGCGACGCGATCGGCGTGCCCAGCCAGCGCGCGCGACCCGCGGGTGCCGCGTTGGCGAAATCGGCGTGACGCGTGCGCACGTCGACGTTCTCGCTGCCCAGCCCGCGCACCAGCCTGGCCAGCAGGTGCAGCTCCTCGACCGTGGCGGTCGGGCTGCCCAGCGCGCCCACGCCCGCGGGGCCGAACTCGGCGATCACGCGCTTGAGCCCGTCGGCCACGTAGCCGAGCGCGGTGTTCCAGTCCACCGCCTGCCACTGCCCGCCCTGCTTGATCATGGGCTGCGTCAGGCGCGACGCGCCGTTGAGCGCCTCGTACGAGAAGCGGTCGCGGTCGGCGATCCAGCACTCGTTGACGGCCTCGTTCTCCAGCGGCACGACGCGCTTGACCTGGCCGCCCTTGACCTGGACGACGAGGTTGGCGCCGGTGCTGTCGTGCGGGCTCACGCTCTTGCGGCGCGACAGCTCCCAGGTGCGGGCGCTGTAGCGGAAGGGCCTGCTGGTGAGCGCGCCGACCGGGCAGATGTCGATCATGTTGCCCGACAGCTCGCTGTCGACGGTGCCGCCGGTCACGGTGGTGATCTCGCTGTGCTCGCCGCGGTGGATCATGCCCAGCTCCATCACGCCGGCCACCTCCTGGCCGAAACGCACGCAGCGTGTGCAGTGGATGCAGCGGCTCATCTCCTCCATCGAGATCAGCGGGCCGACGTCCTTGCGCAGGACGACGCGCTTTTCTTCCTGGTAGCGCGAACTGCTCTTGCCGTAGCCGACGGCCAGGTCCTGCAGCTGGCATTCGCCGCCCTGGTCGCAGATCGGGCAGTCCAGTGGGTGATTGATGAGCAGGAACTCCATCACCGACTGCTGGGCCCGGGCGGCCTTGTCGCTGTGCGTGTGCACGACCATGCCGTTGGTGACCGGCGTGGCGCAGGCCGGCATCGGCTTGGGCATCTTCTCGATGTCGACCAGGCACATGCGGCAGTTGGCCGCGATCGTGAGCTTCTTGTGGTAGCAGAAATGCGGGATGTAGACGCCCGCCGCGTCGGCCGCATGCATGACCATGCTGCCGTCGGCCACGGTGACCTGCTTGCCGTCGAGGGTGATCTCAGCCATGGTCAGACGTACTGCGGAACGGCACAGGTCTTGTGCTCGATGTGGTGAACGAACTCGTCGCGGAAGTGCTTGAGCATGCCCTGCACCGGCATCGCGGCCGCGTCGCCGAGCGCGCAGATGGTGCGGCCCTTGATGTTGTCGGCCACCGAGTCCAGCAGCGCCAGGTCCTCGGGCTTGCCCTGCCCGTGCTCGAGGCGGTGCACCAGGCGCCACAGCCAGCCGGTGCCCTCGCGGCACGGCGTGCACTGGCCGCAGCTCTCGTGCTGGTAGAAGTAGGACAGGCGCAGCAGGCTCTTGACCATGCAGCGGCGCTCGTCCATCACGATCACCGCGCCCGAGCCGAGCATCGAGCCGGCCTTGGCGATGGCGTCGTAGTCCATCGTCAGGTCCAGCATCACCTTGGCCGGCAGCACCGGGGCCGACGAGCCGCCGGGGATCACCGCCTTGAGCTGGCGCCCGCCGCTCACGCCGCCGGCCAGCTCCAGCAGCCTGGCGAAGGGCGTGCCGAGCGGGATCTCGTAGTTGCCGGGACGCTCGACATCGCCCACCACCGAGAAGATCTTGGTGCCGCCGTTGTTGGGCTTGCCGATCTCCAGGTAGGCCTGGCCGCCGTTGACGATGATCCAGGGCACCGCCGCGAAGGTCTCGGTGTTGTTGATCGTCGTGGGCTTGCCGTACAAGCCGAAGCTGGCCGGGAACGGCGGCTTGAAGCGCGGCTGGCCCTTCTTGCCTTCGAGCGACTCGAGCAGCGCCGTCTCCTCGCCGCAGATGTAGGCGCCGAAGCCGTGGTGCGCGTGGAGCTGGAAGCTGAAGGCGCTGCCCAGGATCTGCTCGCCCAGGTAGCCGGCCGCGCGCGCCTCCTCGAGCGCCTGCTCGAAGCGCTGGTAGACCTCGAAGATCTCGCCGTGGATGTAGTTGTAGCCGACTTTGGCGCCCATCGCGTAGGCGGCAATGGCCATGCCCTCGATCACGGCGTGCGGGTTGTAGGCCAGCAGGTCGCGGTCCTTGCAGGTGCCCGGCTCGCCCTCGTCGGAGTTGCACACCAGGTACTTCGCGCCCGGAAAGGCGCGCGGCATGAAGCTCCACTTCAGGCCGGTCGGGAAGCCCGCGCCGCCGCGGCCGCGCAGCGAACTGGTCTTCAGCTCGGTGATCACCTGGTCGGGCGTGAGGCCCGCGCCGCCGTCCTGGCCGAGGATCTTGCGCAGTGCCTTGTAGCCGCCGCGCGCCTCGTAGTCCTTGAGGCGCCAGTTGCTGCCGTCCAGGCCGGCGTAGATCTGCGCGCCGAGGTGGCGGCCGTGGAAGCAGGTCTCGCGGCCCGTGGCCTTGAAGCGCGACAGGTCGGGGGTGCGTGTCACTTGGCCACCCCCGTGCTCGCGTCCTTGAGCGTGTCGACCAGGTCGTCGAGGCGCTCCTCGCTCATGAAGCTCAGCATTTCGCGGTCGTTGACCAGCATCACCGGCGCGTCGGCGCAGGCGCCCAGGCACTCGCTGGGCTGCACCGTGAACACGCCGTCGGCCGTGGTGCCGTAGGGCTCGACGCCCAGGCGCTTGCACAGGTGCTTGAGCGCACCCTCGCCGTTGCGCAGCGCGCACGGCAGGTTGGTGCAGACGTTGAGCTTGAACTGCCCCACCGGCTGCTGGTTGTACATGTTGTAGAAGGTGGTGACCTCGTGCACCGCGATCGGGGCCATCCCGAGGTGCGCGGCCACGGCCGCCTCGGCCGCCTGCGACACCCAGCCCTCTTCCTGCTGCACGATGGCCAGGCAGGCCATCACCGCGGACTGCTTCTGGTCGGCCGGGTACTTGGCCACCTCGCGGTCGAAGCGCGCGCGCGTGGCGTCGCTCAGCATGTACTCGGCGCGTTCGGCGCTCATCGGTCGATCTCCCCGAACACGATGTCCATCGTGCCGATGATGGCCACCGCGTCGGCGATCATGTGGCCGCGGCTCATCTCGTCGAGCGCGGCCAGGTGGGGGAAGCCCGGGGCGCGGATCTTCAGGCGGTACGGCTTGTTGGCGCCATCGCTCACCAGGTAGATGCCGAACTCGCCCTTCGGGTGCTCGACGGCGGCGTAGGCCTCGCCCTCGGGCACGTGGAAGCCCTCGGTGAAGAGCTTGAAGTGGTGGATCAGCTCTTCCATGCTGGACTTCATCGACACGCGCGAGGGCGGCGCCACCTTGTGGTTGGCGGTGATCACCGGGCCCGGGTGCGCGCGCAGCCATTCGACGCACTGGCGCACGATGCGGTTGGCCTGGCGCAGTTCCTCGACGCGCACCAGGTAGCGGTCGTAGGTGTCGCCGTTGACGCCCACCGGGATGTCGAAATCCATGCGGTCGTAGACGTCGTAGGGCTGCTTCTTGCGCAGGTCCCAGGCAATGCCCGAGCCGCGCAGCATGGCGCCGGTCAGCCCCAGGTTGAGCGCGCGCTCGGGCGTGACGACGCCGATGCCCACGGTGCGCTGCTTCCAGATGCGGTTGTCGGTGAGCAGGGTCTCGTACTCGTCGACCTTGGCCGGGAAGCGGCGCGAGAAGTCGTCGATGAAGTCCAGCAGCGATCCCTGGCGGTTCTCGTTGAGCGCGCGGATGGCCTTCTCG
>DASTJE010000218.1:0-14532 GCA_035716845.1 Burkholderiaceae bacterium | reverse complement strand
GAGCTCGCCCACATGCGGGGTCAGGAAGGCCTCGTCGGCGCGCAGCGCGCAGGCCGTGTTCTTGAAGAAGCCGCCCAGCGCCAGCACCGGTGGGCCGCCGCGGGCCAGGCGGATCGCCCGGGGCGTGTCGCCCCGTGCACGGCGGATGAACTGGAAGGCTGGGGCATGGCCGTCGGGGTGTTCGCCGCCCGCCAGCAGGCGCACCACGCTGTCGTCGCAACGTTGCACGATCTCGCGGTCGTGCAGCAGCAGGCCATCGGCGATGCCGGCCAGCCGCGCCACGGCCTCGGCGTTGCCGGTGACGATGGGCTCGCCGCCCGGGTTGGCGCTGGTCATCACCAGCACCAGCGGTTGCGGCTGCGCCATCCAGGCGACTCCCGCGGGCCGGCCGGCCGCCTCGTGGAACAGCAGCACCTGCAGCGGCGTGTACGGCAGCATCGCCCCCAGCCAGGCCAGCCCGGGCGCCACGCCTTCGAGCGCGGCATCGGCACCGGGTGCCTTGCGCAGCAGCACGATCGGTCGCTCGGGGCTGCGCAGCAGGGCCTGCTCGTCCGCGGACACGCTGGCCAGGCCGGCCAGCGACGCGTCGTTCGCCACCATGACGGCGAACGGCTTCTCCTCGCGTGCCTTGCGCGCGCGCAGCGCGGCCACCGCCGCGGGCCGGCGAGCATCGCAGACCAGGTGGAAGCCGCCCAGCCCCTTGACGGCGACGATCTCGCCGCGCAGCAGGCGCTCGAGCGTGGCGGCCACCGGATCGGCGACGGCCTGCTCGGCGCCGTGCGCGTCGAGCAGCGCGAGCCGCGGGCCGCACGCGGGGCAGGCATTGGGCTCGGCATGGAAGCGCCGGTGCAAGGGGTCGCGGTACTCGGCCAGGCAGCGCGGGCACTGTGCGAAGCACGCCATGCTCGTCATCGCGCGGTCGTAGGGCAGCGCGCGGGTGAGCGTGAAGCGCGGCCCGCAATGCGTGCAGTTGATGAAGGCGTAGCGCCAGCGCCGGTCCTGTGGGTCGAGCATCTCGGCCAGGCAGTCATCGCACACCGCGGTGTCGGGGCCGATCGACGTGGCCGCCGGCCCGGCAGCGCTGGCGCGGATCGAAAAGCCCGCCTCGGGCGGCGGCATCGCGGGCAAGGGCGCTTCCAGCACCGCATCGACGCGCGCACGCGGCGGGGCGTCCTGGCGCAGCCGGCGCACGAAGTCGGCCAGTCGCTCGCCGGGCCCGCTGGCGTCGATGGTGACCCCGGCGCCGTCGTTGCGCACCCAGCCGACGAGGCCGAGCTCGAGCGCCAGCCGGTAGACGAAGGGGCGGAACCCCACGCCCTGCACGATGCCGCGCACCTCCACGCGGCGGCGCTCGGGCGCGGCGCTCATCGCGCGGCCCCGGCGCGGTTCGGGCTCGCAGGCATGGTCCTCGCTCGCGTGTGACGCCTCGTGTGACAGCGCGCAGCCTAGCCTGCCGTTGCCGGGCCGGCTTGCAGCAGATCAACGGGCCCCATGGCGCTACATTTCGCGCGCATGGACGGCATGGCGTCGACCCTGGCGCAGAAGCTGCTCGCACGGGCCGCCGGGCGAGCCCATGTCGCCGTGGGCGAGCGCCTGGAATGCGCAATCGACCTGCTGCTGCTCGACGCGGCCGTGCCCGCGCCGGCACGCCACGCGGCGCGCGTGCTGCTGGCACTCGACCGCGAGGGCGCGGCCGGCGGCGCGCCGGCCACCCTGCGGCGCACCTCGGCCGTGGCGTGGGCCGAGCGCGAAGGCATCGACGGCGTGATCGACGGACTCGGCCCGGCCGCACTGGTGGCCCCGCAGCGCGCGCGCGTGCAGCCCGGCATGCTGTGCGTGGGTGGCGACGCGCACTGCGCGCTGCTGGGCGCCCTGGGCGTGCTCGCGCTCGCGCGCACGGACCACGCGCTCGCGCTGGCGCTCGCCCAGGGCAGCGTCGCGCTCGACGTGCCGCCCACGACCTTCGTGCGCTGGACCGGCCGCCTGTGCGACGGGGTCGGCGCGCACGACATGGCGCTGGCGCTGCGCTCGCGCTTCGGCGTGCATGCGTTCCAGGGCACGGTGCTCGAGCACTGCGGCGAAGCGATCGCGGCGCTGCCGGTGGAGGAGCGCATGTCGCTCGCGCTGCTGAGCCTCGCGCTGGGCTGCGAGGCGAGCC
This sequence comes from Burkholderiaceae bacterium, assembly GCA_035716845.1. GTDB lineage: Bacteria > Pseudomonadota > Gammaproteobacteria > Burkholderiales > Burkholderiaceae_C > CADEEN01. The sequence continues at coordinate 12,374 of DASTJE010000218.1, read as the reverse complement.
TGATGGCGCCCGATGCGTTCGCGCAGGACTGGCTCGAGTCGGTGGGCGCCGACCTCGAGGCCCTCGGCTTCGCGCGCTGGCACTCGGACGAGGATGCGCCCGGCGTGCGGCACCATGACGACGCCTCCAGCCTGGTGCCGCTGGCGGCCCTGCCGGGTGAACCGGCCGTGGCGCGCCCGCTCGACGAACTCGAGCCGCTGCCCGTCGACGTGGCCTGGCTGGGGGGATGCGCCGGCGGCAAGTTCCACGACCTGCGCGCCGCCGCGCGCGTGCTGGCCGGCTACCGCGTGGCCGCGGGCGTGCGCCTGCTGGTCGCGCCGGCCAGCGTGGCCGATCGCGAGCGCGCCGGACGCGAGGGCGTGCTGCGCCGGCTGTCCGAGGCCGGCGCCGTCGTGCTGCCGCCGGATGGCGACAACGCGGCGGTGTGGCGCGAGGCCGCCGGCCGCCGCATGGTGAGCGCCGCGCCGGGCCCGCGCGACGCCGAGGCCATCCTGGCCTCGCCGTTCACGGTGGCGGCTTCCGCGCTCAGCGGTCGCCTGAGCGACGCGCGCTCGGTGCTGGCCTAGCCGCGCCCTCGCGGCGCGGCGCCGCGGGCTTGCCCGGCGCCTTGCCGAACGGCTTGGCGAAGGGTTTGCCGAAACTCTTGCGCGCCGGCGCGCGGCGCTCGCCGCGCGGCTCGCTGCGGTGCGAGCCGGTGGTGCGCGGGGCCGGCTTGACCGGCTCCAGGCCGTCGACGGTGGCCACCGCGATCGGCTGCGTCGTGAACTGCTGGATGCGGCGGATCATGCCGGCGTCGCGCGCCTCGGCCAGCGTCACGGCCAGGCCCTGCCGCCCGGCGCGGCCGGTGCGGCCGATGCGGTGCACGTAATCCTCGGCCTTCATCGGCAGGCCGTAGTTGATGACGTGGCTGATGGTGGGCACGTCGATGCCGCGCGCGGCCACGTCGGTGGCCACCAGCACGCGCAGCTGGCGCGTGCGCAGGCCCTGCAGCACCCGGTTGCGGCGGCCCTGCGGCATGCCGCCGTGCAGCGATGCGACCTGGTGGCCGATCTCGGCGAGCCGGTCGGCCAGCCAGTCGGCGTCGCGCTGGGTGCTGGTGAACACCAGCGCCTGCTCGAGCTCGCGCCCGGCCAGCAGGTGCTCCAGCAGGGCGTGCTTGTGCTTGCCGTCGTCGGCCCAGTGCAGGCGCTGCTCGATGTTCTCGTGGGTGTCGGTGTGGGTGGCCACCGCGATGGTCTGCGCCTCGGGCCTGAGCATGGCGTTCGCCAGCTGGCCCACCGGCCCGGCGAAGGTGGCGCTGAACATCAGCGTCTGGCGCTCGCGCGGCAGGAAGGACGCGATGTGGTGGATGTCGTCGATGAATCCCATGTCGAGCATGCGGTCGGCCTCGTCGAGCACCAGCACCTCCACGTGCTCGAGCACCGCCTTGCCGTTGGCCATGTGGTCCATCAGGCGGCCGGGCGTGGCGATCAGCAGGTCGAGCGGGCCGCGCAGCGCCTTGAGCTGCGCGCCATAGGGCACGCCGCCCACCACCGTGGCCACGCGCAGCCCCGGGATGTGGCGGCCGTAGCCGACGGCGGCCTTGGCCACCTGCAGCACCAGCTCGCGCGTGGGTGCCAGCACCAGCACGCGCGGGCCGTAGACGGTGCCCTTCTGGCGCCGCCGGGCCGGATCGAGGCGCGCGGCGAGCACGCGCTGCAGCGCCGGCAGCACGAAGCTCGCCGTCTTGCCGCTGCCGGTGGACGAGGACACGCGCAGATCGGCGCCGGCCAGCGCCGGCGGGATGGCGCGCGATTGCACGTCGGTGGGCTGGTCGTAGCCGGCATCGGCCACGGCACGGGTCAGGGCCTCGGGCAGGCCCAGGGATTCGAAGGACATCGAAGACTCTCTCGGGAACGGTGGACGCAACGGCCGCAGGCCGCCGCGGAGTGGCGCCACGCCGAAACGTCGCGCCTCAGGCATCGCCGCCAACCGATAAAGCGAACTCGAGAGGTCAGAGGGGATGAACGAAGACGGCCTCGGAACTTGCCGAGGCCGTGCGCCCATTGTAGCCGGTCCGACGCCACAATGCAGGCGCCCCCCTGACCGACCGGATTCCTGCCATGACCCTGCTCGTCCTCGGCCTCGTCGTCTTCCTCGGCATGCACTCGGCGCGCGTGCTCGCCGCCGGGCCGCGCGCGGCCTTCATCGCGCGCCACGGCGAGAACGCCTGGAAGGGGCTGTACAGCCTGGTGTCGATCGCGGGCTTCGTGCTGCTCGTGGTGGGCTACGGCCAGGCCCGGCAGCAGCCCGTGGTGCTGTGGGCGGCGCCGGTGGCGCTGCGCCATCTGGCCGGCGTGCTGACGCTGGTCGCCTTCGTGCTGGTGGTGGCGGCCTACGTGCCCGGCAACGGCCTCAAGGCGCGCCTGCACCACCCGATGGTGCTGGGCGTCAAGACCTGGGCCCTGGCCCACCTGCTGGCCAACGACACCCTGGCCGACCTGCTGCTGTTCGGCGCCTTCCTCGCGTGGTCGGTGGCGAGCTACGCGGCCGCGCGACGCCGCGACCGCGCGGCCGGCACGGTCTACGCGCCGGGCAACGCCTCGCGCACGGCGATCACGGTCGTCGTCGGCGTGGCGGCCTGGGCGGCATTCGCGTTCTGGGCCCACGGCGCGTGGATCGGCGTGCGCCCCTTCGGGTCGTCTTGAGCGCACCCGTGAGCGACCTGCCCGAACTGCCCGCCATCGCGCCCGGCCGCTACCGCCACTACAAGGGCGGTGACTACGAGGTCATCGGCGTGGTGCGGCACAGCGAGACGCTGGAGCCGATGGTGCTCTATCGCGCGCTCAGCCGCGGCACCGGCCTGTGGGTGCGCCCCTTCGCGATGTTCCTGGAGGCCGTCTCGCACGACGGACGCTTGCAGCCGCGTTTTCAGTTCGTCGAGCCGGCAAGCGCGGCCGGCGCGGACGAACAGGCCGAGCCTGGATCCTGAACGCGTGGCGCGACCACCGCGCGATGAAACACGCGGTCGCTGCCACAGCCTGGCTGGTCGCGCGACCTCACTGCCAGCCGGCGATCGTCAGGCCCAGCCCGATGCGGTTCTGGCGCAGGTTGTAGTCCACGAGGCTCTCGCCGTAACCGGTGAACACCTGCAGGTAGCCGTGCAGCGCGCCTTCGATCGGGAACACCCATTCGAGCTGCGCCGAGCCGCGCGAGGCGGCCCCGCTGCGCAACGAGTGGCGCAACTGCAGCACGAAGGCGTGATCGCCCCAGTAGCGGTTGAGCTGCAGCTCCATGCGGCCCAAGTGATTGCTGATGTCCGGGTTGTCGTCGTCCGCCTGGCTCTCGGGAATGCGCCACCACGGTCGCAGTTCGGCGACCCAGTCGCCGCGCTCGAAGGCGAGCGTGCCGATGATGCGGTTCCAGCTGCGCGACAGCGGCAGCGCACGGCCATTGGACTGGTGGCTGAGCGACAACGAGGCCAGCCCCAGGCGCCAGCCCAGCACCTCGCCTTGCAGTGGCGCCACGACGAGCAGTTCCGGTTCGTAGTTGGTCTCGCGGAAGGGGCGCGAGTCGGCGCCGTTGTAGACCTGCCAGCGCGACGACTGCGTGTAGCCGCCCCACAGCGACAAGGGCGTGCCGAACAGGCTGCGCGCGAGCTTGGCCTTCAGGCTGAGCTGGTACTTGGCCTCCACCGGACGCAGGTTGAGGTCGCTGGTCACCGTGTGATCGGGCGCGGGCGAAGTCGGCCGCGTGTTGGCGCGATCGGTCCAGGTCGCGGGCAGCACGTAGACCGGCCGGTACGGGCGCGGCACGAACAGGCCCGCGCCCGCATCGCCCGCCAGATCCCAGCGGCGCGCCAGGCGCGGCGTGGCCGAGGCCGCCGCCGTGGCGGCGGGCGCGGACGCAGCGGCGCGCGCCGCCACAGGGTCGGCGGCCGGGGCCGGTGCCGCCGCGTCGGGCCGCGCAGGCGACTCGACCGGGCGGCCGTGCAGGCGGTCGTAGCAGGCGAGCCGCTCCAGGGGGGCGCTGATCGCCGCACACTGGGCCGCCGCATCGCCCTGCACGCCCTGCGCGCGCGCGGGCCCCGACACGGTGCCCGCGGCGGCCAGCACGGCCAGTGCAATTCGCCAGCCCCCGGGGCACACGCGCCTGTTGCCCAGATCCATCTTCGTCGTACCTTTCCGCCGCGCACCCGCGGCGCGCCACGGCCGCCACTGTAGCCACGTCGGCGCCCGCGGCACGCGCCGACGTGTCGCAAAGGGTCACAGGCAAGGGGCACGCGAGCGGCTATGCTGCGCCGAACACCGCACACGGAGCCCGCGATGCCCCAGTCGCCCCGCCATCGGATCGCCGCGCTGCCCCTCGGGCTGGCCGTTGCGCTTGCCTTGTCCGCCGCGGCGCACGCCGAGAGTTCCGCCTCGTCGGCATCGAGTGCCGGCTCGGCCTCGGTGGGCAGCCTGTCGGACTCGCTGCAGGGCTCGAGCCGCAGTTCGTCGGGCCACACCGCCACGGCGCAGGGCGATTACCGCGTCGTCGACGTCGCCGTCGCGCCCGGCCGCCCGACGCATCGGCGCCTGACGCTGCAGGCCGTCGCGCCGCAAGACGACCGCCTGGCCGGCTTCACGCTCGAGCTGCCGCTGCAGGCCCTGGGCGAGCGCGCGCTCGCGGTGGGCGAGCTGGTGCGCGCCACGCCGCGCCCCTACGGCATCGAGTTCGCGCGCACCGACGGCGCCGCGGGGCGCGAGCCCTTCTTCCTGGCGCTGGCCGACGACTGGCACCGCGGGCTCGAGACGCGCGCGGTCGCCCTTTGAGCGGGCGCTGAGCGCCTTCGCAACAGGCGCGCCGCACCGATGAGCTGGTGTCGCGCGGTGCTGCGCGCCATGGCCGCCTTGCTTTTGCTGCACGGCGCCGCGACGGCGGCGGCAGGGTCGGCCTCGCCCACGCTGTGCGACCGCGCGCCCGCGCTCGGCGCGCGCGAGCAGGACGCTGTGCTGCGTTTTGCCGCCGTCGCGCGCGAGGCGCTCGAGCGCAGCGATGCGCGCGTGGCACTGGTGTCGCGCTCGGGGCTCAACCTGGCGCGCTTCGGCATCCGCCACTCGCACGCCGGCTTCGCGCTGCGCGACGGGCCGCTCGGCGCATGGTCGGTGCGCCAGCTCTACTACGCGTGCAGCGAGGGCCGGCCGCGCCTGTTCGACCAGGGCCTGCCCGGTTTCGCCTTCGGCACCGACGACCCGGCGCTGGGCTACCTCTCGATCGTGCTGCTGCCCGCGGCGGCCGCCGAGGCCCTCGAGCGCCACGTGCGCGACGCGGCGAGCGCCCTGCCGCTGCTGGCCGGCGCCTACAGCGCCAACGCCTACGCGTTCGGCCTGCGCTACCAGAACTGCAACCAGTGGGTGGCCGAGCTGATGGCCAGCGCCTGGGGCGGCCTCGACCCGCAGGCCGACGCGCCGCGTGCCCGGGCCCAGGCCTGGCTGCGCGAGGCGGGCTATGCGCCACCGCCGGTGGAGGTGGACTCGCGGCCCCTGATGTTCGCGGCCGCCTTCGTGCCCTGGGTGCACACCGACGACCACCCGGAGGAGGACGTGCTGGCGATGCGCTTTCGCACCAGCCTGCCGGCCGCGCTCGAGGCCTTCGTGCGCGCGCGCTGGCCCGAGGCGCGGCGCCTCGAGCTGTGCCACGACACGCGTCAGGTGGTGCTGCGCGAGGGCTGGACGCCGATCGCCGACGGCTGCCGGGCCGAGCCCGGCGACCGCGTGATCGCACTCGACTGACGTCGCAGCGCCGTCACGCGCGGGGCTTGCGCGCCGCGCTCTTGCGTGCCGGCGCCTTCGGCGTCGCCTTGCGCGAAGCGGCCGCACGCGTCGGGGCCTTGGCGGCCACGGCGACCGAGCGGTCCACCGCCTCCAGCTTGCCCTCGGCCGTCCGCGCGGCCTGATGCACCGCGCGCTCGGCCATCCCCGTCGCGCGCGTCACGCGCTGGCGTGACTGGCGAAGCAGCGATGCGACCCGGCGACCCGAGGCCCGGCCCTTCTCGACGGCCAGGTCCTTGACGCGACCGAGCTCCTCGATCGCAAGCGATTCCAGGTGCCCGATCTGCTGGCTCAGCGCCAGCCGGGTGTGGTGCACCGCCTCGGCCAGGCTGCGCGCCGCAGCCTTGAGTTCCGTGTGCGTCGACATCGTGCGGACCATCGTGACCTCCTGCTCGGCCGCGGGAGCGGCCTGCGCGATCATGCTGCGCCGGGCGGTGCGCCGCGCATTGACGCGACGCAGGCCGCGCAGCCTTTGGAGTCGACAGCCCAGCCTCAGGCGCCGTGGCCGGGGTCGGTGTACACCGGCGCCGGCTGCGTGAAGTACGCGTGCAGGATCTGGTAGACCATCTTGTAGTTCTTCTGCTGGAAGCTGGCGTGCGAGATGCCGTTCATCACGGTGAACTGCTTGTCGGGCGAGGGCAGCCGGACGAAGAAGTCGATCAGGTCCTGCATCGAGGCGATGCCGTCGAACTGGCCGCGCAGCACCACGGTGGGCACGGTGATCTTCTCGGGGTCCACCACGGGCAGCTTCGAGCACATGTCGATGTAGGTGCCGTTGGGCATCGAGTCGTCGAGCGCCAGGATGGCGTCGGCGAATGCCTCGACCGTGGCCTTGTCGGCGCAGTCGGGGTGGTCGCGGTTGAAGATCGAGTGCACGAAGGCGCGGTCGATCGGGCGCCGCTTGCTGGCCATGAACTCGGGCAGCTTCTTGCGCCGCTGCTCGAGCGTGGGCGCACCGGCGCCCGTCCACACGAAGGCGTCGAGCGCCAGGCGCGCCACGCGCTCGGGGTGGCGCTGGGCGAACAGCGCGGCGCGCAGCGCGCCCGAGCTGATGCCGTAGGTGAGGAAGCTCTTCACGCCGCGCGTGGCGAAGATGTAGTCGGTGGCCGCCTCGAGGTCGTCGGCGCCGTTGGCGATGTCGCAGTAGATGTCGCGGTGCTTGCTGCTGCGGCCGTAGCCTTCCATGTCGACGCACCAGCAGACGAAGCCGCGCTCGGCGAACCAGTCCATCACGCTCGAGTCCGGGCGGCCCGGCACCGACAGGTCGAAGGTCGGCTGCGAGGCCATCGACGAGCCGTGCACGAACAGCACGGCGGGTTTGCCGTCCGGGGAGCCGACGTACTTCTCCCACAGGAACAGCTTGACGTCGCCGTCGGGCGTCTTCTTGGTGGTCCAGTGTTGCTGGCCGGTGACCTGGGTCATGCGCAGTCCTTCGCTTGTCGTTTCGTGGATCAGTCGATCTTCGCGCCGGTTTCCTTGACGATGCGCGCCCAGCGGTCGCGCTCCTCGCGGAAGTAGGCATCCATCTCGGCCGGCGACGAGCCCACGACCTCCATGCCGGCGTCGTTGAAGAAGCCCTGCATCTCGGGCAGCGCGATCACCGCCTTGAGCTCGCGGTGCAGCAGCTCGACGATGGGTCTGGGCGTGCCCTTGGGCGCCAGCAGGCCCATCCAGACGTAGGCCGAGTAGCCGGCCAGCCCCGACTCGGCCAGCGTGGGCACGTCGGGCAGCTGCTTGCTGCGCGTCACGCCGGTGGTGGCCAGCGGACGCAGCTTGCCCGCGGCGATGTGCTTGAGCATGGCCTGCGTGCCGGGGATGGCCATCGGCACCGTGCCGGCGAGCAGGTCGGTGGTCGCCTGACCGCTGCCCTTGTAGGGCACGTGCGTCACCTTGATGCCGGCCATCGAGGCGAACATGGCCGCGAACAGGTGCTGTCCGCTGCCGTTGCCGGAGGACGCGTAGTTCAGCTCCCCCGGCTTGGCCTTGGCCAGCGCGACCAGCTCGGCCACGCTCTTGACCGGCATCGACGGGTGCACCACCAGCACGCCGGGCTCGCGCGCGATCAGCGAGATGCCGACGAAGTCGTCGATCGGGCTGAAGCTCAGGCGCGGGTACAGCGAGGCGCTGATGGCATTGGTCTGCGAGGCCAGCAGCAGGGTGTAGCCGTCGGCCGGCGCCTTGGCCACCGACTCCGAGCCGATCGTGGCGCCGGCGCCGGGCTTGTTCTCGATGATGATCTGCTGCTTGAGGCGCCGCCCGAGCTGCTCGGCGATGGCGCGCATCGGCCCGTCCACCGCGCCGCCGGGCGAAAACGGCACCACGACGCGGATCGGGCGCGAGGGGTAGTCCTGCTGCGCCGTCGCGTGGCCGGCCAGCACGAGCGCCGCCACGGCGGCCAGCATCGATCGTCTGAACATGCTCGGTTCTCCTCGGTTCAGGGTTCGAATCCGCCGCCGCGGCGCAGGGGCTGCGTGTCGGCGGCGGTCAGAAGGGCAATGAAGCGGGCCGCCTGCGCGGCGTCGGACGCCCGCGCGCTCACCGCCGCGGTATACACCGTGGCCAGCTCGAACTGCGGCGGCAAGGGTGCCACCAGCGTCACGCCGGGCGTGTAGAGGATCTCGGTCACCTGCGTGCAGCCGATCGGGTGGCGCGAGGCCGCGGCCGCGAGTTCGCGCATCGCGGTGGCCCCGTTCGGATGCGGGTGCAGGCGCGCCGCGACCTGCCCGGCGACGCCGAGCTCGCGCAGCACCTTCATGAAGTGGATGTCGGCGGTGGCCTTCTCCGGGTCCGGGAAGTAGATCGCATCGGCGGCGAGCAGCGCATCGCGCAGCGCCTGCGGCGTGGACACGTCGGGCGCGCCGTCCCCGCGCCGCACCGCCACGCCGGTGCGCACGCGGCCCAGCGGCGCACGCGTCGCGGCCGCGACCGCACCCTGGCGGCCCAGGGCCTCGATCATCGCGTCGGTCAGGATCAGCACGTCGCAGGGCTCGCCGGCGTCGAACAGCGACTGCATCGCCCCGACGGCGCCGAAGCGCGCCGACAGCGCGAGCCCGAGCTCGGCGTTCAGCCGCGGCTCGAGGGCACGCACCAGCCCTTGCGCCGCGCCGGCGCTCAGCAGATGCAGGGTGCTCACGTGAGCCTGCTCATTCCGGCTTGGCGCCCGAGAAGCGGACCACCTTCTCCCACTTCGCGATGTCCTCGTGAAGGTAGCGCGTGAACTCGTCGACGCCCATCGTCATCGGCATCGCCCCTTGCGCGTTCCAGGCACGCCGTGTCTCGGGGTTGGACGTGAGCCTGGCCACCTCGGCGTTCAGCCTGGCGATCACCGCGGGCGGCGTGCCCTTGGGCGCCAGCAGGCCCAGCCACAGCGTGGCCTCGTAGCCGGGCACGCCGGCCTCGCTCATGGTCGGCACGTCGGGCAGCACGGTCGAGCGCGTCCTGCCGGTGGTGGCCAGCGCGCGCACCTTGCCCGACCGGATGTGCTCGGTCATCGTCGGGATGGCGTCGAACATCATCTCGAGCTGCCCGCCCAGCACGTCGGTGCGGGCGCCGGCGCTGCCGCGGTAGGGGATGTGCACGATGGAGATGCCGGCCATCGCCTTGAACAGCTCGCCGGCCATGTGGTACGGCGTGCCCGGCCCAGACGAGGCGTAGGACATGCCGCCCGGCCGCGCCTTGGCCGCCTTGATCAGCTCGCCCAGCGTGCGCGCCGGCAGGTCGGCCCTGGTGACCAGCACGAGGTCCGAGTAGCTGATGGGCGCGACCGGCGCGAAGTCGCGCATCAGCGCGTAGGTCTTGTTGGGGACCAGCGACTCGTTGACCGTGTGCGTGTTCGACATCAGCAGCAGCGTGTAGCCGTCGGGCGCGGCCTTGGCCACCGCGTCGGTGCCGATCAGCGAGCCGCCGCCGGGCCGGTTGTCGATCACGAAGCTCTGGCCCAGCGCGGCCTGCAGGTGCTGCGCCAGCGCTCGGCCGTACACATCGGCCGACCCGCCGGGCGCGAAGGGCACGATGATGCGCACCGGCCGCGCCGGGTAGTCCTGGGCCCAGGCCAGCGCCGGGACGCCGGCGAGCAGGGCGAGCACCAGGGCGGCCTGGCGGCGGATCATGCGGAACGACATGGCGACCTCGCGATTGGGCTGGATTGGACCTTCTTGGCCCGGGCCGGGCGCACTCTAGGGGCAGCCGTGCGCCGGGTCAATGCGGGCCGTCCCGTCTTCAGGTGCCGAGCATGTTGCGGCGCACGTGCACCAGGTGGTCGAGACACAGGGCGCGGGCGCGCTCGACATCGCGTGCCTTGAGGGCCTGCACCAGTTCGCGATGCTCGCGCTGGTAGACGACGCGCCGCTCCGGCGTGGCGCTGCGGCGCTTGAGCATGCCCCACTCGCCGTTGGCGCGCGCCTCGTTCATGAGGCGGAACACGCCGACGATGAAACGGTTGTGCGTGGCTTCGGCGATGGCCTCGTGCAGCGCCGCGTCCCAGTGCTCGAAGGCCTCCAGCGTGTCGGCCATCTCGGCATGGGCGTTGCACTCCTCCATGCGCGCGAAGTCCGCGCCGGTGGCATTGCCCACCACCATCTCGATGAGCGCCGGCTCCAGGGTGAGGCGCGCGCTCATCAGCTCGGCCGGGCTCACCACCTGGGCGGCTGCGGCGGGCACCATCGCCGCCAGCACCTGGGGCGCGTCCTCCGACACGTAGGTGCCGCTGCCCACCGTCTGCGTGATCAGGCGGCGCCGCTTGAGGTCGAGCATGACGCGCCGCACCGTCGAGCGCGACAGGCCGTACTGCTCGCCGAGCGCACGCTCGGTGGGCAGGCGGTCGCCGGGCCGCCAGGTGCGCATGCGCAGTTGTTCGAGCAGGTTGTCCCGCAGGCGGGCGGCAGCGTCCATGGGCGATGGGTGCGGTGAAATGGTTCCGAATGGTAGCATTTGGTCCGAAATTGACCTCGACCGAAGGAGACCCGCCTTGCGCCTCGCCACCGTCCTGCACCAGGGCCAGCCCCGAGCCGGCCGCCTCAACGATGCGGGCGACCGCATCGCCCTGTTCGACGGCGCGGCCCCGCAGGGCCTGCTGCCCTGGATCGAGGCGCAGGCCGCCGGGCAGGCGCTGCCCGCCGCCGGCACCGAGGTGGCGCTGTCCGACGTGCGGCTGATGGCGCCGCTGCCGCGCCCGCGTCGCAACCTGTGGTGCGTGGGGCGCAACTACCACGCCCACGCGGCGGAACTGCGCGAGTCGGTGTTCAAGGACAACGCCGCCAAGGTCGACGCCTGGCCCATCGTCTTCACGAAAGTGCCCGAGACGGTGTGCGGCCCGCACGACGACGTGCACCTGCCCGGCGCGGCCATCTCCGCGCAGATCGACTACGAGGCCGAGCTGACGATCGTGATCGGGCGCGGCGGCCGCAACATCCGCCGCGAGGACGCGCTGCAGCACGTGTTCGGCTACACCATCATCAACGACGTGACCGCGCGCGACGTGCAGATGCGCCACGCGCAGTGGGACCTGGGCAAGAGCTTCGACGGCTTCTGCCCGATGGGGCCGTGGATCGTCACCGCCGACGCGCTGGACGCCGCCGACACCCGCGTGCGCTGCTGGGTCACGCCGGCCGGCGGCGCGCCGGAGCTGCGCCAGGACGCGCGCACCAGCCAGTTGATCTTCGACATCCCGACCCTGATCGAGACCTGCTCGCGCGGCATCACGCTGCTGCCCGGCGACCTGATCGCCACCGGCACGGCTGCCGGCGTCGGCATGGGCATGAAGCCGCCGCGCTGGCTGGCGCACGGCGACCGCGTGCGCATCGCGATCGACGGCCTGGGCGAGATCGACAATCGCTTCGTCAACCCGGAGGCATGACCATGAAGAAGCTGTCTCTTTGCGCCGCGGCACTGGTTGTCGCCGTGGCGGCGCAGGCCCAGGGCAACTGGCCCGACAAGCCGATCACGATGATCGTGCCCTTCCCGCCCGGCGGCGTGGCCGACACCGTGGCGCGGCCGGTGGCCGAGGCGCTCTCGCGCGAGCTCAAGCAGACGGTGGTGGTGGAGAACAAGGTCGGCGCGGGTGGCGCGTTGGGCATCGCGACGGTGTCGCGCGCGCCGGCCGACGGCTACACGGTGCTGATGGCGCTGTCGAGCATCTCGATCCTGCCCGAGGCCGACCGCATCCTCGGCCGCAAGCCGCAGTTCACGCTCGACCAGTTCAAGCCGATCGCCCGCTTCACCGCCGACCCCACGGTGCTGGTGGTGCGGGCCGACGCGCCGTGGAAGACGCTGGCCGACTTCGTGAAGGACACGAAGGCGAACCCCGGCCGCTTCAACTACGGCCGCAGCGGCAACTACGGGACGATGCACGTGCCGATGGAGCTGCTGAAGGCCAACGCGGGCTTCCGCATGACGCACATCCCGTTCACCGGCGCCGGGCCGGCGGTGCTGGCGCTGCTGGCCGGCCAGGTGGACGCGGTGGCCACCGGCCCGTCCACCGTGGCGCAGCAGGTGCGCGCCGGCAAGCTGCGCGCGCTGGCGCACTGGGGCGACAAGCCGCTGCAGGCGATGCCCGAGCTGCCGGCGCTGCGCAGCGCGGGCTTC